>JBQMQB010000190.1:0-5057 GCA_052172715.1 Giesbergeria sp.
TCGGCTCGCCTGTCAGCGTTGTACTTCAATACTTGAAGCAAAGAACCCAACAGAGATGAGCGCATGACACTCATTTGGGATGAAATCGGATTCTGCAAATGAATGGCATCACCCGCTGAACCAAGTTCCCGCTCCCATGCCGCGTCAACGAAACTGAAGTTGATGGTTTCCTGGTAGCCCAGTGCAGCCAGCTGGCGCCGTACTACAAATGGGCTGCGTCGGCGCTCCTGGCGAAGCAGTGGAGTCACAGGTGCCAGTGGCGGGGTATTAGGCAACTGCTCGTAGCCCACGATACGTGCCACCTCTTCGATCAGGTCCTCTTCCAGGGCAAGATCAAAGCGGTAAAGCGGAGGTACTACGGCGAGAGTGTCGCCTTCCTGTGAAACATGCAACCCCAAGCGTCCCAACGCCTCAGCACACTGCGCGAGCGTAACGGGCATGCCAATGACCTTTGCCGCCCGCGCCACGCGCAGGCGCACTGGCGCGCGCTGCGGCATGTGAACCTGTTGGTCGTCCACGGGGCCACACACGGTCTCCGGAGTGCCGCAAATGTCGAGCACCAGCTGCGTGATGCGCTCGATGTGCTCAACCGTATGCGCCGGGTCAACGCCGCGCTCGAACCGGTGGCCGGCTTCGGTGGAAAAGCGAAACTGCCGCGAGCGACCCGCGACAGCAGCGGGCCACCAGAAGGCGGCCTCAACATAAATATCTTGCGTGGTATCGGAGACCGCAGTTGCCTCGCCGCCCATGATGCCGGCGAGAGACTCCACCTGTGCAGCGTCCGCAATCACGCCCACGCGCGCATCGAGCTCCACCGTACTGCCGTTGAGCAACGCCAGTTGTTCACCGGCCCGCGCCCAACGCACATCCAGCCCGCCGTGGATCTTGGCAAGATCGAAGATGTGGGATGGCCTGCCCAGCTCGAACATCACGTAGTTTGAAATGTCGACCAGCGGCGACACACTGCGTTGGCCACACCGCGCCAGACGCTCCACCATCCACGCAGGCGTACTGGCCCGAGGATTGACCCCACGCACGATACGCCCAGAAAAACGCCCGCAGAGGTCCGGGGCGCTGATTTTGACCGGCAGGGTATCGGAAATACCTGCGTGAACTGGCGCTATGGCGGACTCTTTCAAAGGAGCCCCGGTGAGTGCCGCCAACTCGCGCGCCACCCCAAAAACGCTCAGACAGTGCGCCAAATTTGGGGTGAGTTTGAGTGTAAAAAGCGTGTCGTCCAGCGCCAGCACTTCACGCACATTGGCGCCCAAAGGCGCATCTGCGGCGAGCTCCAGAAGCCCCCCGTGGTCGTCAGACAGCTTGAGCTCTTTGGCGGAACACAACATGCCATAGCTGTCTACGCCGCGCAGCTTGCCCACACGAATGTCGAAGGGTTTGCCATCTTCGCCAGGCGGCAATTGGGCCCCGACCACGGCACAGGGCACCTTAATACCTACTCGCGCATTGGGCGCGCCGCAGACGATGTTTAGCAGTTGCGCCTGTCCAATGTCCACCTGGCAAATGCGCAGCCGGTCGGCATCGGGGTGTTGCACCGCCTCACGGATTTCGCCGACCACGATGCCAGTGAAGGGCGGCGCCACAGGGCGCAGCTCTTCCACTTCCAGACCGGCCATGGTCAAGGTATCGGCAAGCTCTTGCGTGCTCAGGGGTGGGTTGCAAAACTCGCGCAGCCACGATTCAGGAAATTGCATGAGAAAACTCTTAGTTCGTCAAAAGATCGCCAGCAGGCCTTCCACAAGGCAAATGCAAGCGCTCTTGCGCATCATTGAAACTGCGACAAAAAGCGTATATCGCCATCAAAGAACAGCCGCAGATCGTTGACTCCATAGCGCAGCATGGTCAGGCGGTCAAACCCCATGCCAAACGCGAAACCAATGAACTGTTCAGGGTCTAGCCCCATGTTACGCACCACGTTGGGGTGCACCTGACCGGAGCCCGCGACTTCGAGCCAGCGGCCTGCCAATGGTCCCGTTTGAAACTGAATGTCGATCTCCGCACTCGGCTCGGTGAACGGGAAGAAGCTCGGACGAAAACGAAGCACGAGATCGTCCGCTTCGAAGAACGTACGGCAAAAGGCTGTGAAGATGTACTTCAGGTCCTTGAAACTGACGTTTTCCCCAATCCACAAGCCTTCGCACTGGTGAAACATGGGCGAATGTGTGGCGTCGCTGTCCACGCGGTACGTGCGACCAGGCGCAATCACGCGGATTTCCGGCATGGGCTTGCCCGCGTCCAGCTCCGCCCGGTGGCGCTTGACGTGCGCGATCGCATGGCGAATCTGCATCGGGCTGGTATGCGTGCGCAGCAGATGGGGCGCGTGCTCACTCCCGCCTTCCAGGTAGAAAGTGTCGTGCATGGAGCGCGCCGGATGGTCCTCAGGCGTATTCAGTGCTGTGAAATTGAACCAATCGGTCTCAATTTCTGGCCCATCAGCCACCTCAAATCCCATAGAGCCGAAAATGCTCTCGATACGTTCCAAGGTCAGCGATACCGGATGCAACCCGCCCTGCCCGCGCTCGCGTCCAGGCAACGTCACATCCAAGGCTTCCGCATGAAGCTGGGCGTTCAACTCGGCTTCGGCCAGATCCTGGCGCCGCGCCGTCAAAGCGGCTTCTATGGCCTGCTTGGCAAGGTTAATGGCGGCCCCGCGCGATTTCTTTTCATCGGGGGAGAGCTGTGCCATGCCTTTCATGAGTTCGGTCATGCGTCCCGATTTGCCCAGGAACTGTGCCTTTGCGTTTTCGAGATCGGCCGGTGTGCCACTCGCAGCGAACAATTGCTGCGCAGCGCCAACCAGGGAGTCCAGATCGTTCATAAATACTCTCGAAAAAGAAACAAGGGCTAGCGCCTTTTCAAGCTCTAGCCCTTATCATGATTGCGGTACAAGCTATCAATAAAATAGCGAGTCGCTACGCTCAAGCAGCCAGCTTGGCCTTGACCTGTTCGACGATGCTGCCAAAGGCAGCCTTGTCGTGCACAGCCAAATCGGCCAGCATTTTGCGGTCGATCTCGATCGATGCCTTTTTCAGGCCGTTGGCGAACTGGCTGTAGGTCAGGCCCAATTCACGCGCACCGGCATTGATACGGGCAATCCAGAGGCGACGGAACACGCGCTTCTTGGCACGGCGGTCACGGTAGGCATATTGCCCTGCCTTCATCACCGCCTGTTTGGCGATGCGATAGACATTACCGCGGCGACCGCGAAAACCCTTAGCGAGGGCAAGAACTTTTTTGTGACGGGCGTGAGCCGTTACACCACGTTTGACGCGAGGCATGTGTTTACTCCTTGTTCGTCAGTGAATTACAGGCCGCACTTGGGCAGCATCTGTGCCATGTGACCCATATTGGTCTCATGAACAGACGTGATGCCACGCAGTTGGCGCTTGTTCTTGGTGGTCTTCTTGGTCAGGATGTGACGTTTGAAGGCATGACCGCGCTTAACGGTACCACCCGGACGAACGCGGAAGCGCTTCTTTGCGCTGCTCTTGGTCTTCATTTTGGGCATGTGAATGCTCCTTTTCTTGTGCTCGTGAGGCGTTTGCAAAACAGCTTGCAAGCTTGTTGGCCCCGAGACACTTCTTGTGGCTGGTTTTTCATCCAGCCAAGGGACTCCGCAAAGCGGCCTCCCTCTTTCGACTGCACTGGCACAAGATGCCAGTGCAGAACAAAACTCAAATCAAACTTCGCACCCTTCAGGACGCGTCGGCATCAGCCCCAGCAGAAGCCTCGGCCGAGCGTGCTGCCGCAGTTTTCTTACGTGCCGGCGCAATCATCATGATCATCTGCCGACCTTCCAGCCGCGGGAACTGCTCGACGAGAATGGTGTCACTCAAATCGTCGCGCAGGCGGTTTAGCAGTGCCAAACCCAGCTCCTGGTGCGTGATTTCACGGCCACGAAACCGCAGCGTGATCTTGCACTTGTCGCCTTCGGCAAGAAAGCGCCGGATGTTGCGCAGCTTGATGTTGTAGTCGCCGTCGTCGGTGCCTGGGCGGAACTTGACTTCCTTGATCTCAATGACCGTCTGTTTCGCTTTGGCTTCCGCCGCACGCTTTTGTTCGATGTACTTGAACTTGCCATAGTCCATCAGGCGACAAACCGGCGGATTGGCGGTGGCAGCGATCTCGACGAGGTCGACATCAAGCTCGCCCGCCATGCGCAGCGCCTCCATCAGGCTGACAACGCCGAGGGGCTCGTTTTCAGGACCCGACAGACGGACTTCGGGCGCCATAATTTCACGGTTCAGGCGGTGCTTGCGCTCTTCACGGTGGCGACGGTCACGAAATTCAGTAGCTATGGTTCTCACCTCTTGATTAGGGTTTCCGAAACCCCGGACCAGCCAACCACTTCCATACCGCTTTACGCGGCCAAAAATGGGTGCAAATCAGGTTTTTTCGGCAATCGCGCGAGTGACAAGTCGAATAAATTCATCGACCGGCATCACACCAAGGTCTTTATTGCCCCGGGCACGCACCGCAACCGTGCCCGCCGCCCGCTCTTTCTCGCCTGCAACGAGAATAAAAGGCAACTTTTGCAACGAATGCTCACGTATTTTATACGTAATCTTCTCGTTCTTCAGGTCAAGGGCCACCCTGAGCGGATGTTGCGGCATTGCTTCGGCAAGTTTTTGGGCAATTTCGCGACAGTAATCGGCCTGCGCATCGGTGATGTTGAGCACTGCCACCTGCACCGGAGCAAGCCAGGCAGGCAATGCGCCGGCATGCTGCTCAATGAGAATGCCGATGAATCGTTCCAGACTGCCCACAATGGCCCGGTGCAACATCACCGGGCGGTGGCGTGCGCCGTCTTCACCAACGTACTCGGCATCCAGCCGCTCGGGCATGGAAAAATCAACCTGTATGGTGCCGCATTGCCACTGGCGTCCGATCGCATCCTTGAGCGTGTACTCGATCTTAGGCCCGTAGAAGGCACCTTCGCCGGGCGATATTTCGTAGGTGCAACCCGAAGCATCAAGGCTGCTGATGAGTGCGGCCTCTGCCTTGTCCCAGCTTTCGTCTGAGCCGATGCGCGCTTCGGG
>JBQMQB010000191.1:0-3224 GCA_052172715.1 Giesbergeria sp.
CTGGAAGACTTGCATGAGCAGTACCTCCTGCCACCTTTGCATGCTGGATGGATGGTGCGCCGCAAGAGCAACCATTTCCGCAGCTACGAAGAGGTGTGCAAACGTTTCGGTAAGGTGTTGGGGATTGACCCCTGGCTTATCAACCCGCTGTTTGGCAAATGCAGCAATGTGGATTACGCCACCCAAGGGGGCCTTGAGGCGTTGCAGACGCAGGTGGACGCTGTTTTGGCGAAGGTACGGCGCAAGTACAAGGAATATGGCATTAAGGAAAAGCCATTTGCGGTGGTGAAGGCCGACAACGGAACCTCAGGCCCGGCTGCGATGACGGTGCGCGATGCCAAGGACCTGGAAGTGCTGCTGCCCAAAACGCGCAGCAAAACAAAAACGTCAAAGGAGGCGCCGCCCTTGCACGACGTTATCGTGCAGGAAGGTGTCCTCACGCAGGAGCGGCTCAACGGAGCCGTAGCGGAGCCTGTGGTCTACATGATGGACCGGTATGTGGTGGGAGGGTTTTATCGCATGCACCCCGACCGCGGCGTGGACGAGAACCTCAATGCACCGGGCTCAGCCTTTGTTCCCTTGGCATTCGACCAGAGTACGCACATGCCACAACTGGGCGCCAGACCAGGAGCGAGCGCGCCGAACCGGTTTTACATGTACGGCGTGGTGGCGAGGCTGGCCATGTTGGCAGCGAGCTATGAGCTCGAAGCCACCAACCCAGATGCTGAAACTTACGACTGAAGCCGCGGCACAGTGGTCTAGTTGCAACAAATTACGACAGGCGCGCTTGCAGCCTCACGCGACACTATGTTCGGCGGCCAGCCCGGAGCAGAATGGCCGACCTGATTTCTTGAGGTGGCTGGGTGCGTGAAAGCGCCATTTGGCGACCTCTGTCTCTGTGCAAACCTCCAAATCCTCCCTTTCGGCGCTGACACTTGCCGCCATCGGCGTTGTGTATGGCGACATCGGCACCAGCGTGCTCTACGCCATGAAGGAAGTGTTTGGCTCTGGCTACGTGCCGTTCACGCAGGACAACATTTACGGCATTCTGTCGATCTTCTTCTGGACGCTCACGGTCATCGTGTCTCTCAAGTACGTAGTCTTGGTGCTGCGCGCGGACAATAATGGCGAAGGCGGCCTGGTGGCCATGCTGGCGCTGGCGTCGCAGGCGGTGCTGGACAAGCCCCGGTTGCGCAATGTCCTGCTGGCGATGGGTGTGTTTGGCACCTCGCTCTTCTACGGTGACGGCGTCATCACCCCGGCGATCTCCGTGCTGTCTGCAGTTGAGGGGTTGGAGGTGATCTCGACGCAGTTCACGCAGTACGTGATTCCAATTACCTTGCTGGTGCTTTTTTGCCTTTTTTTGGTACAAAAGCGTGGGACGGGTGGTATTGGGAAGTTCTTCGGGCCAATTACCCTGATGTGGCTGTTGAGCATCTCGGTGCTTGGGGTTTCGCATATTGCCGCGCACCCGGAAATCCTTTGGGCGCTGAGTCCGCACTATGCGCTTGGGTTCATTTTTTCCAATCCAGGCACCAGTTTCGTGATTTTGGGTGCGGTGGTCTTGTGCGTCACCGGGGCTGAAGCTCTGTATGCAGACCTGGGGCATTTCGGCAAGCAGCCGATTCGCATTGCCTGGTTTGCCGTGGTGATGCCTTCGCTGACTCTCAACTATTTCGGGCAAGGCGCGCTGTTGCTGGCACATCCCGAGGCGGTAAAGAATCCGTTTTTCATGATGGCGCCCGACTGGGCGTTGGTCCCATTGGTGCTGCTGGCCACTCTGGCGACAGTGATTGCCTCTCAGGCACTCATAACGGGGGCATTCAGCGTGACCAAGCAGGTGATTCAACTCGGCTACTTGCCGCGGCTGAACATTCAGCACACGAGTGTGCGCGACACCGGTCAGATCTACCTGCCGTTCGTCAACTGGGGGCTGTTCACCGCGATTGTGCTGGCCGTGGTGCTGTTTCGTTCGTCCAGCAATCTGGCTGCTGCCTACGGTATCGCAGTCACGCTGGACATGCTGATCACCACGATACTTACCTTCTTTGTGCTGCGCTACGGCTGGCACTACCCTTTAGCGCTGTGCCTGGGTGCGACCAGTTTCTTCTTTGTGGTCGATCTGGCCTTCTTTGGTTCAAATCTGCTCAAGCTGTTCCAAGGTGGCTGGTTCCCGCTAATGATTGGCGGCGGTGTGTTCACCTTGATGATGACCTGGAAGGAAGGCCGCCGCCTGCTTAACGAAAAACTGCGCAGCGACGCTATCGATCTTCCCGATTTTCTAGAATCCGTCTTCGTCAATCCACCGACGCGGGTGGAAGGCACGGCGGTGTTTTTGAGTGCGGAAAGCGGCGCAGTTCCGAATGCGCTGCTGCACAACCTTAAGCACAACAAGGTGCTGCACCGTACCAATTTGTTTGTGACAGTGCACAACCATGAAGTGCCCTGGATCGGGATGGACGGGCGCCTGGAGGTGGAGCCGCTGGGGCACGACTGCTGGCAGGTGGTGATTCACTACGGTTTCAAGAACGACCCCGATGTGCCGCGCGCGCTGCAGCTTCTGCGAGGCCGTGGGTGCGACGTGGAGCCGATGACCACGAGCTACTTTCTTTCGCGCGACACAGTCATTCCGACAATCGGCAGTGGCATGGCACCTTGGCGGGAAAAACTCTTTGCGCAGATGCACCGCAACGCCAGCGCAGCGGCAGATTTCCTGAATTTACCCAATAACGCGGTGGTGGAACTTGGTTCAAAGATTGAGATTTGAGGCCTGACCACGGTCGCGGGTTGTCGTCAGCAAGAGCGCGGACAGGCGTGTGCACAGTGCTCCGGTGAACTCGACGTCGTGACTCGTAGATCGGTTGGAAAAGCGAGCAGCGGCTGAATTCAACGCGATCGGCGCAGGCACAATGCGCCATGCAGTTTTTCAAAGACCTAAGCGTCTCTGCCGTCAGCGCAGGATTTGTAGCTGTGTTGGTCGGTTTCACCAGTTCAGTGGCCATTGTGTTTCAGGCGGCGCAGTCGTTTCACGCCACGCCACAGGAAATCACCTCGTGGATGTGGGCGCTGGGACTGGGTATGGGGCTGTGCTCGCTGCTGCCCTCGTTGTGGTTGCGCAAGCCCGTCATGATTGCGTGGTCCACGCCAGGCGCGGCGGTGCTCGCCGCCGCTGGCGCCACGGGTCAATTCGATATGGCGCAGGCGGTCGGTGCGTTTATGGTGTG
>JBQMQB010000191.1:3324-5052 GCA_052172715.1 Giesbergeria sp.
GGTGCGGCGGGTCAGATGCAGTGGTCGGCCGTCACCTGGGCCCTGGCGTCGCCAAAGTTTACCGCGCCACGATTTGAATTCAGCGCTATCGTGGGGCTGGCCTTGCCGCTTTTTGTGGTCACCATGGCATCGCAGAACCTCCCTGGCGTAGCCGTCATTCGCGCATCGGGCTACCACTTGCCGATATCGCGCTTGATCTCCATGACCGGCATTGCCACGCTGGTGCTGGCGCCGTTTGGCGGCTTCGCGCTTAACTTTAGTGCCATCACGGCGGCCATTTGCATGGGGCCGCAGGCGCATGCAGACCCGGCAAAGCGGTACACCGCCGCAGCAGCTTGCGGCGCGTTCTATATCTTGATCGGTGTGTTCGGTGCAGTAGTGACGGGCCTGCTCAGTGCGTTTCCCAAGGAATTGGTGGTGGCAATCGCTGGGCTGGCGCTGCTCGGCACCATCGGCTCCGGCCTGGCGAGTGCTTTGCGGGAAGAAAGGCACCGGGAAGCCGCTTTGATTACTTTTCTGGTAACTCTTAGCGGTGTTGTCATCGGCGGCGTGGGTTCGGCCTTCTGGGGTGTCGTGGCGGGCAGCGTTGCCCTGTTTGTGCAACAGTACGCTAGCCGCCCTCCCAGCAAATCTGCGTGACGTGCACCGCGCACGCTTTCTATTTCCGCGTTTATGAATCTCCTCATAGTTGCCGATCCGCTCGAAGTCTTTAATCCGAAGAAAGACACTACCTTTGCCATGATGCGCGAGGCCCAGGCACGCGGACATGTCTTGTTTGCCTGCGAGCCAGCAGACTTGCAATGGCAGAGCGGTGGCCAGGTGCGCGCCCTGGTGCGGCATATCACCCTCACTGGCGCGTCAGCGAACTGGTTTCGCGAGAACGGCACAGAAAATAAGGTCTTGGCAGATTTTGACGCGGTTCTGATGCGCAAAGACCCGCCCTTTGACAGCGAGTATTTCTATTCCACCCATCTGCTGGAGCAGGCAGAGCGCGAAGGTGCGCGGGTGTTCAACAAGCCTCGGGCGCTACGCGATCACCCAGAAAAACTGGCCATCATGGAGTTTCCCGACTTGATCGGGCCAACCTTGGTGACACGCAGTGCGGACCACATCCGTCAGTTTCACGAAGAGCACCGCGACATCATCCTTAAACCCCTGGATGGGATGGGTGGTGCCGGGATCTTTCGAGTAGGCCCGGACGGTATGAATTTGGGCAGCATCACGGAAACCCTCAACCAAAACGGCACCCAGAGTGTGATGGTGCAGAAGTTTTTGCCTGAGATCGTTGAGGGCGACAAGCGTATCCTGATCATTGGTGGCGAACCGCTGCCTTACTGTCTGGCTCGCATCCCACAGGGCAACGAAGTGCGTGGAAACCTTGCTGTCGGCGGCAAAGGTGTCGCCCGCGCCTTAAGCGTTCGCGACTGGGAAATCGGCAAGACTTTGGGGCCGGTACTGGCATCGCGCGGGCTACTACTCGTGGGTGTCGACGTGATCGGCGAGTGCGTCACCGAAATCAATGTCACAAGTCCCACCTGCTTCCAGGAGATCCAGCAGCAGACCGGCTGCGACGTAGCCGCCGTATTTCTTGATGCGCTGGAGGAGGCGCTGGTGAGAGAAGACTGAGAAATTATTGATCTTTCGATCAATTTTTCGGCTCATTGCTAATTTCTAGTAAAAACCCGTACTACAATACGAGGCTCCCCTGCTGAGGCACGGAGGCTCTCT
>JBQMQB010000192.1:0-5047 GCA_052172715.1 Giesbergeria sp.
TAGATGCCCGCGGCAATCAGACCAGCGTAGTGCGCCATGTCGACCATGAAGAGGGCTCCCACGTCCTTGGCCACTTTGGCAAAGCGCGCGAAGTCGATTTGCAGGCTGTAGGCTGAAGCGCCGGCGATGATCAGCTTTGGCTTGGTCTCGTGCGCCTTGCGCTCCATGGCGTCGTAGTCTATTTCTTCCTTGGCGTTGAGGCCATAGGAGACCACGTTGAACCACTTGCCGCTCATGTTCAGCGCCATGCCGTGCGTCAGGTGACCGCCCTCTGCAAGGCTCATTCCCATGATGGTGTCCCCGGGCTTGAGGAAGGCAAGGAATACGGCTTCGTTGGCCGATGCGCCGCAATGCGGCTGCACATTGGCAGCTTGGGCACCAAAAATCTGCTTGACGCGGTCAATGGCCAACTGCTCGGCGATGTCGACGAACTCGCAACCGCCGTAATAGCGTTTGCCTGGGTAGCCTTCGGCGTACTTGTTGGTCAGCTGGGTGCCCTGTGCCCACATGACTGCAGGGGAGGCGTAGTTTTCGCTCGCGATGAGTTCAATGTGCTCTTCCTGGCGCTTGTTTTCAGCCTGGATAGCAGCAAAGATTTCGGGGTCGGTTTGCTCAACGAGGATATTGCGGTGGTACATGGCAGTCCTAAGAACTTGATGTCCCTTGAGAAACAAGGGCTGCCCAGGCGAACGGCGGAACACAGTGGGCATAGCCCATGCGGCACGCTTCCCCGTGGTTCGCAAGGACAAAGCCTTGCTGGTTTCCACGTCAGCGGCGACCCTTTGAGGCCGCGCCTATCGCCAGTCGCGTACTTGCTGAGTGTACCCGAGCAGCTTTGTGCAGCCGCTTACAAGTCCGCCAGAAACGCAATCTTTTCGGTTGTGGGAGCAGCAGGTACAACAGGCATTGGAGCGGGAGTTTCGGGGCTTGCTGCCTTGGTGGTCAGAGTGCCTGCAGCTGGAGGCGCGGTGCGTCCACTGCGACCTGCGGCCACTTGGCGCAGTCGGAAATGCTCTGCCAACACCTTGGCAGCATAGCCTCCGTCGTTTTCCAGATTTGCGGCGCCTACGTAATAGCGCAAGCCACCTTCAAGCGAGCCGGCCCGGCGAATGCATTCCTGCAGCACCTGTACCCCAACCCGAAGATTGGTCACAGGATCGAACGCGGCCAGATGGCCGCCCACGCTTTCGTATTTGTCGGTATGCACGCGCGTCATCACTTGCATCAGCCCCTGAGCGCCGACCGAACTTTGGGCGAAAGGATTGAAGCTCGACTCAATCGCCATGATGGCAAGTATGAGCGTCGGGTCGAGCTTGGTCTTGTTGCCGATCTCGTAGGCTTCGCCGACCAGCAAACTTAACGGTTCGGGCGCCACTTTGTACTTCTTGCTGAGCCAGTAGGCTACCCGCGCCTGTTCCTTGGGCAGCCCTTTGGGGTCAGCAGCCAAGGCCCGTTCATTGGGTTCGTCAAGATCCAGAGCGCTGTCGGCATCGGTTGCAAAACTTTGGCGTGCTTCAAGCCAGCTGCGCAGCTGCACTTCGCCTTGCGCACGCAAGTCCGGGCGGGCCGCCATCGTGATGGCCAGACAGGCCACGGCGAGCCCCAACAGCGCAAAGCTGTTGTGGGTTACTTTCAGAAAGGCATCGGTCAGCGTGTTTGCCACCACACGCAGGCCTGAGGCCAATTTTCCTGTCGCTGTCATAGCTTCCTTTCGGCGGTGATCTCGCGGTGCGCACGAAATTGAGGGTGCGCGCCCGACAGTCACCTGATTGGTACGCCATCAAATTGGTGCCTGGCGTATAGCACTGGACTGTTTTGACTTAGCCGGTATCGGCAGCGAAACTGGGGGTTTCTACTTAGCTTATTTTCGAAGCTGGCGGATTCTAGAAGCGCATCAAATGCACAGTCAACAATAACAAATAGTATTGTTATACTTATTTATTGTAATAAGACTGTATGCAATCCCTTATTTTGGCATTCGGTGCAGCTTTCGTGAGATTGTGCTCAGTGCGCGGTCGCTCGCGTGGCTGCGGCTTTGCGGGACATCTGCGGTTTGCTGATCCAAGTGCACAGTTGTGGATTTGAGGTGCTACTCCAAAACGCGGTGAAAATAGCCCCATGCCCGCTTTCGTGGGCTTTGCCCTTCTTTTTCTGTTTGACCGACGCGCTCCAGCTCGCCAACCGCACCCTTCGCCATGTTTCCTTTTCCTTCGCGCAACAAGATGTCCGACGCTCCTGAGCTTCCTCCTACACCGGCAATGCCAGCGCATCCCTTGGACGCGCTCACCGGCGGCGCCTTCTCTGCCGCCACCTCTGGCGAACGCGCTTCGCGCATTCGGGAGTGGCTGCTTACGCAGCCCGATCCCGCACAGCTTCAGGAAGTGTTCAAGGAGCTGAGCGGCCGCGACAAAGGCGCTGCGCGTGCCGTGCGTGAGCGGCTCGACGAAATTCGTCGCGCTAGAAACCAGGAGCTGATCGCTGCCGAATGGGCCGACAAGGCATCGGCGTTGCTCGCTGCTCCCAAGCTCAATATTGCCGACGCCATGGCTTGGCAGCGCGACGCTGCCAAGGCCGGTGCACCGCTCTCTCGTGAGCCGCTGGCCGGATTCAAGACGGCTTTGGCCGAGCGCGTGAAGGTAATAGAAGACCTGCAGCACCGTGTGCAAGTCCAGCGCGAAGCCGCCGTGCTGCTCGCACAGCGCATCGAAGTGCTCTCCACAAAGCCCTGGCGAGACGCGCACGCAGCGCAGCAGGCGCTGCAAACCGATGTGCAGAATTGGCAGGACCAGGCGCTTGCCTTGGTCGGCGACGCCATCTGGTCGAGCGTTGAAGCACGCTTTCCGCCGCTGCTTGATGCGTCACGCGCGCAGTTGCTCGTTGTCTGGGAGGCTTTTCAGGCGGCAGTGGCGCAGGCCGCTGCGGCAGCAGACGATGTGCAGGCAAGTCTGCCTGCGGTTCCCATGTGGGCCGAAGAATTGCGTGCCGCACGTGGCGAGGCCTCCGTTCCAGCCGAGACCAGCGCCACACCGCGCCAGGCCAAACCGCGCACAGACCCTGCTGTGGTGGCGCAATCGGTTGCCCAAGTCACCGAGGCATTGGGCAAACTCGAAGAGGAAACCGCGCAAGGACACGGCAAAGCCAGCGTTGGCGCGGCTGCCGCATTGCGCGGCGTGCTCAAGCACCATGGCAAGCACATTGATGCGGCGTTGGAGCAGCGCGTGCATGCGGCGCTGGTGGCTGCGGGAGAGTTGGAGGGGTGGCAGCGTTGGAGCGCCGACCAGGTGCGTGATGACCTCGTTGCCAAGGCGCACGCCTTGCTCAATCGCCCGGAGGGTCAGGCATTGGGCGGACGCAAGATGCAAGAAAGCCTGCGCACTCTGCGCGAGCAGTGGAAGCAGGCCGACCAGGGTGGTGCACCCAACCATGGCCTGTGGAAGAAGTTCGACGAGGCCTGCAACGAAGCGCACAAGGTGGTCGAGGCCTGGCTGGAGAAGGTCCGCGCCGACGCCGCAGAGCACCGGGCGCAGCGCCTGGCCTTGATTGCCGAACTGCAGACCTGGGGCGAAGAGCACGCTGCCAATACCGATTGGAAAAATGTGCTGCGCGGACTGCAGCAGTTCGGCTCCCGCTGGCGTGAGGGTGGGCATGTTGGCGAAAAGCTGCTGGCTGAACTGCAGCCACAGTGGAAACGCGCGATGGATGCGGCGGCAGCGCCCTTTGAGGCGGCTCAAGCGGCAAGCCTTGCGCGGCGCCAAGCCTTGATTGAAGAGGCAGCAATCCTTGGCGCCGCACCCATGTTGCGGATCGACGCCGTCAAAGCCTTGCAGCAGCGCTGGCAGACTGAAGCGCAGAGCGTGCCGCTTGAGCGCCGCGCGGAGCAAAAACTCTGGGACGCGTTTCGCAAGCCCATTGATGAAGCGTTCAACCGCAAGACCGCCGAGCGTGAGCACGGTGCGGCCCAGACCAGCGCGCACGACAAAGCGGTACTCGAAGCCTCCAAGGCGCTTGAGGCCGCCAACACCAGTGGCGATGCGCAGGGGATTCGCTCCGCCATGGCTGCTTTGGAGGCCGCATTGCGTGGCCAGGCCACCCATGTCGCCGAGCAGGCTGCGACACAAGCGAGTGATGGGTCGACCAACGCTCCCGCCGTTGGTGCCAGCACTTCCGAGGTGTCGGCGCAAGATGCGCCACCGGCCGAAGCGACCGCGGATGCTGAACAGAATGCAGAAAGTCAAAGCGTTGCTCCCGTAGCACCACGGCCCGCACCGCGCCCCGTGGTTGCAGTGCGGGGCGACGACCGGCCCGGCATGAAGAAGGATGTGCCGGCTGCGCCGGGCCGCGGGGCCAGGCCCGGCGAGCGCCGCGATAGCCGCGGGCCGCGCGATGGCGGGCCGGGTGCAGGTCGCGCCGACCGTCCGGGCGAACGCCCGGAGTTTGCCGAGCGGGGGCCGCGCTTGGGTGATGCCGCTTTCCGGGCACAGCGCGAGGCGCTGGAGCATGCCCAGGCGGCGCTGCGCAAGCTTGCGTCCCAGGCGCATGGCGAAGCACTCACCCATTTGCTGGCCGCGTGGGAAAAACGCGACGCTTCGCAGGTTCCGCCGGCGCAGGAATTTGGCCGTGCGGTGCCTGGGGCGACGCGCAACCTCTGGGTGCAGGCGATTTCGCAGGCGCCGCAGACCAAGCCTGGGGCTGAAGATTTGCTCCTGCGGCTTGAAATCGCTGCCGAAGTGCCGACGCCGGCAGACCACCTCTCTGCGCGCCGGATGATGCAGCTGCAGTTGCTCACACGCCGCAAAGAGGCAGCTCCGACAGAGACCTGGGCGCAGGATGTCGCGGCGCTGCTGGGCACGCCAAGCGATGCAGGCGCGGCGCGTCGTTTGCAGAATGTCCTGAAAGCGCTGATGCGCGCGTGAGCGTTTGCAGCGCGCCAATAAAAAAGCCGCTGCAAATTGCAGCGGCTTTTTTTGTCTGGTGCCCAGAAGAGGACTCGAACCTCCACGATGTTACTCGCTAGTACCTGAAACTAGTGCGTCTACCAATTCCGCCA
>JBQMQB010000193.1:0-5038 GCA_052172715.1 Giesbergeria sp.
CACGGCTGAGTCAGCCCAAGCACCCTCAGGGCCCTGAAACGGCCCACCTCAGAAAGCACGCCCACCGTATGGTGCGCGTGCTTTTTTAATAAATGGCCGAATGCTGCCATAACTGGCATAACTGGCATCGTCGGAGCGCACACCAATTCCACTTTCACAAGACCTTTTCAAGTGCGTATCGTCACGGATTTGTAGCGCACATTGAACACTTTTACAGTACCGCGCCACGCGCTGTGAGTCAAATGTCAGCAACTGTTGCTGCTGAGAGTTAGGATGGCAACATCCATGTAGGGCAAACCAAAGGGCGCACCATGTTCGACTTCAAACAGCTCAGTGTTTCACGGCGATTGACGGGACTGGTGGGCTTTGCCTTGCTGGCCATGCTGATACTGGCGGGCTCGCTTGTGGTGTCCGAGCGCAGCCTCATCATGCAAGAGCGCGTTACCAGTGTGCGCCAGGCTGTTGAAACGGCCCATGGTGTGATTGCCTACTTCCATGCACAGGCGAGCAAGGGCGCCATGACGGAAGACGAAGCCAAAAAGTACGCCAAGGAGACGGTGCGTGCGCTGCGCTACAACGGGAACGAGTACTTCTGGATCAACGACATGCAGCCAGTGGTTGTCATGCACCCGATCGTTCCCGACACGGAGGGCAAAGACCAAAGCCAGCGCAAAGACCCTACAGGCAAGTACCTGTATGTCGAATTCGTCAAAGTCGTCAAAAAGGATGGAGCAGGTTTTGTTGACTACATGTGGCCCAAACCTGGTAGCGACGTGCCGGTCGAGAAGTCTGCTTATGTGAAAGGCTTCGAGCCTTGGGGCTGGATTGTCGGCTCTGGGGTCTATGTAGATACGGTGCAGGCCACATTTATGAGCCGTGTGTGGGTGGCGGGTGCGATTTCTGTAGTCCTGGCCGCAGTTTTGGCACTGATCGGCTGGTGGCTTACGCGCAGTATCCTGACGCAGCTGGGCGGCGAACCTCAGTTGCTCAACTCCATTACCGAACGCATTTCACAAGGTGATCTGGCGGTAGAAATTCCGCGCAATGGGGACGAGCACAGTGTGCTGCATGGCATCGAAGCCATGCGCGACAGCGTGACGAGCATTGTGACGCGGGTACGCCAAGGCTCAGAGCACGTGGCCACCGCGAGTGCCGAAATCGCTCAAGGCAACCACGACCTCTCGGCACGGACCGAGCAGCAGGCCAGCGCACTGGAAGAAACGGCAGCCTCGATGGAGGAACTGGGCAGCACCGTGCGCCAGAACGCCGACAACGCCCGCCAGGCCAACCAGTTGGCCGTGAATGCATCCAGCGTCGCGCAGCAGGGTGGTGAAGCCGTTGCCCAGGTGGTGGAGACGATGCGGGGCATCGACGAAAGCAGTCGCAAGATTTCCGACATCATTGGCGTGATCGACGGCATCGCCTTCCAGACCAATATTCTGGCGCTCAACGCTGCAGTGGAAGCGGCGCGTGCGGGCGAGCAGGGCCGTGGTTTTGCCGTGGTGGCCAGTGAAGTGCGCAGTCTGGCGGGCCGCAGTGCCGAAGCGGCCAAGGAAATCAAGACGCTTATTTCTGCCAGTGCCGAACGTGTCGAGCAAGGCAACCAACAGGTGAACAAAGCAGGCGCGACCATGAACGAGGTCGTAGCTGCAATACGCCGCGTCAGCGACATCGTCGGCGAAATCAGTGCTGCCAGCAGCGAACAGAGCTCTGGCGTCACCCAGGTGGGCGAGGCGATTACGCAGATGGACCAGGCCACCCAACAGAATGCGGCACTGGTTGAGCAGATGGCCGCGGCAGCCAGCAGCCTTAAAGGCCAGGCAGACGATCTGGTCCAGTCCGTGGCGGTGTTTCAGCTTGCAGGCAACAGCGCGCCCCGTACGCCTGCAGCTTCGCCAGCACGCTATTCCCCTCCGGCCGTAGCGACGCCCAAGCCGAAGGCTCCAGCACGACTGCCCGCCAAGCCGCTTGCGGTGCGAAGCTCTGCGGGAGTGCCGGCGGCTGCCAAACCAGTGTCCAAGCCCGCCAAGAGTTCCGCTGCGGCAGACGACGAATGGGAGTCGTTCTAGAGTGTAGTTTTGGCTAAAACCCCACTTACGGCCTGATAGGTTTGGGGTTTTAGCTGTTAATTTTTAATGGACAGTAGGCGCCGGGGAAAATTCAACCCAACGCAGGCAACGGCGCCGCAGGCGCGCGGCGCGACAAGCTGATTACGGTGGAAGCGTCAATTGGCTCTGCAGCGCCTTCGGCCACCAGGTCGGCTAGGGTTGCACCGTCGAGCTCTCTAAGGTACGAGGCCAGCGCGCGTTGAAAGAGTTTTTTCAGGCGGCAGGCGGCGCTCAGGCGGCAGGTGTTGGAGTTTTCGTCGAAGCACTCGACCATGCGAAAGTCGCTCTCGCACCAGCGCACCACATCGCCGATGCCGATACTTTCCGGTGCGAGCAGCAGGCGCACGCCGCCGCCGCGCCCGCGCGTGGTGTCGAGCAGGCCATAGCGTGCAAGGTCGTTGACGATCTTCATCAGATGGTTCTTCGACAGCGTGTGGCTGGTCGCCAGCTCGGCAATGGTCACGCGCCGCTCGCGGTGCTGTGCGCAATACATTAGTACGCGCAAGGTGTAGTCGGTGTAACTGGCAAGACGCATGGTGGGTTCAAGGCAAAGGCAGTTGATAAAAATCGCCACGAGCCGTAAGATACATATAAAATGCATCTTATAACTGCCGCAGATACAACGCAAGTGCATCCGGCCCATACTTAACCCATGAAAACTACTATTCCCCCTTTGGTAGGCGCCGGTGCAGCCGTGCCTACGAAGAAACCCCTGACTGGCTGGCCGGTGCTTCGCTTGGGGTTTCGGCCCTTTTATATTGCTGCTGCGGCCCTTGCTTGCGTGGCGGTGCCGCTGTGGGTGGCGGTCCTGTTAGGGGCTATGACGCTGAACCTTGCCGTGCAGCCGATGCTGTGGCATGCGCATGAAATGCTGCTGGGCTTTGCGACCGGCGTGATCATGGGTTTCCTGCTCACGGCGGTGAAGGCCTGGACGGGGCTGCAGACGCCGCGCGGCGCGGCGCTGGGAGCGCTGGTGCTGCTTTGGCTCGCAGCGCGGGTCGCCGCCTGGGTGGCACCGTACCCTGTGTATGCAGCCCTTGATGTGGTCTTGCTACCAGCGGTGGCCATCATCATGCTGCGGGTGTTGCTGCGTGCGGGCAACAAGCGCAACCTGCCACTGGCGGGGATTTTGTTTTTGCTGTCGCTGGCAAATCTCGTCTTTCACTTGTCGGTCATGGGTTGGGTGTCCCTCGCACCTACCAGCTCGTTGTATGCCGCGCTGGGTTTGATCGTGATGGTCGAATGCGTGATGGCGGGCCGCGTGGTTCCGGCGTTCACGATGAGCGTGAACCCTGGTCTGAAAATCACCGTGCCGAAGTGGCTGGAGCGAGGCGCTCTGGCCAGCACCGCAGTGGCGCTGGCACTCTGGGTGTTTGCGCCAGCCGGCTGGATCACGTTCGCGGCCCTGGCAGTGGCCGCCGCCTTGCAGCTGGCGCGCATGCTGCACTGGCAGTCGTGGGTAACGCGCACACGACCGATTCTTTGGATCTTGCACCTTGCCTATGCGTGGATTCCCGTCGGACTCGCCTTGCTGGCGTTGGCCCAGCCTGGCTGGATTGCGGTATCGATTGGCGTGCATGCGCTGGCCGTGGGTGCCACTGGCGGCCTGATCATTGGCATGGTCACGCGAACCGCGCGCGGTCACACAGGTCGGCCGCTGCAGGCGTCACGGGCCGAGGTGCTGGCCTATGTATTGGTCATGGCAGCCGCGGTGCTGCGTGTGTTGGTGCCGCTTGTGGCGCCGCAGTGGTACTCGCAGGCGCTGGTTTTGGCAGCGACGGCGTGGACCGTTGCTTTTGTGATTTACCTCGTGATGTACGTTCCCTGGCTGACGAGCTCGCGGCTCGACGGCAAAGACGGCTGATTCCAATTTTTCCATTCATCTCCTCAAGTTCAACCGAAGAAAGGCTCCCATGCTTCCTAGCCAGTCAACCGTGATCGATGTTCGCGAAATCCCACCTCCCCAGCGCCACACGACCATTTTTGGTAAGTTTGACGAGCTCCTTCCCGGCGAGGCCGTGCAAATCGTGAGCGACCACGACCCGCGCCCGCTGCACCACCAGTTCGATTCGCGTACGCCCGGCCAATTTCAGTGGGCCTATCTTCAGTCGGGCCCGGACCAATGGCGCGTGCTGATCAGCAAGCTGGAAATGCCGGAAGACGCTGAAGAGCACCACTGCTGCTCGGGCGGAGCCTGCGGCGGCTAATCAGAGCCCGCCCCCAGGCAAAACAAAAAAGGCGCCCATGAGGCGCCTTTTTTGTGGGGACAGTGGCTTACATGCCGAGCGCCAGCATGGCCGATTCGGACATGCGCGAGCGGTCCCACGGTGGGTCGAACACCATATTTACGGTGATCTCACCCACGCGCGGAATCGCCAGCACTTTGTCGCACACTTCGTCGGCGATCGCGTCGCCCATTCCGCAGCCAGGTGCGGTGAGCGTCATGTCGATGAGGGCGCGCACGTCACCGCCGTCCATCGGTTCGAGCTCGCAGCGGTAGACCAGGCCCAGATCGACGATGTTGACGGGAATCTCCGGGTCGTAGCAGGTCTTGAGCGTGTTCCAGATCAGGTCGCTGACGTCTTCAATCTCGACGTTCTCCGGGTGCTCGACTTCGGCGGGTGGTTCTTTTCCAATCGCGTCGGCATCGCTTCCCTTGAGCCGCACCAGCTGACCCTCGACGACCAAAGTGAAATTGGAGCCCAGTGCCTGCGTCACCTGGGCCCAGCCACCACTGGGCAGCTCCATGGGCGTGCCATCGGGAATGCGCTCGACCGTTACGGGGCGGTTTATCAGCACGTCTTCGCGCATGCGTTTCATCATGATGGGGTTTCTCCTTCCGTGGATACCGTTGCAGCGGGTGCAGCTGCATTACTGGCAATGGCATGCATCAGCGCATGCCAGCCCAGCAGTGCGCACTTGATGCGGCT
>JBQMQB010000194.1:0-5007 GCA_052172715.1 Giesbergeria sp.
GGTGCAGGTGCAGGTGCAGGTGCAGGTGCAGGTGCAGGTCGGGCGAAGGGGTTGCGCAACCAGGCGCGCGGCTCGGGCGCAGCGGCGGCAGGCACTGCGGGTTCGGGTGCTACTGTGGGCTCGGGCAATTGCGGCGGCTGCAGCCAAGGCTTCAGCGCCGCAGCGGGCACGGCTACAGCAGCCGGAGTGGCGCCATGCGCGGGCTCTGTGCTTGCGGTGGGCACTTGCGGCACCGCCTCGCCTGCAGGCGCCGCTTGTGCCTCGGGCATGGCAGAAGCCGGTTGCGCCTGCGTTTGTGGGGTGGGTGCCGGAGGAGCCGACTTTTTCTTGAAAAAACTGAACATTTGGCCGCTTCTTAGAATCACCCCATTCTATGAAACGCACCTTCACTGCTTTGGGCCTGTCGCTTTGCGCTGCAGCCCTCATCTCCGCGCACGCGGCCACCCCTGATGCCGCTCCTGTGGTGGCGCAGGCAGTGGCCCCCTCGCAATTCACTCTGGCCAATGGCATGCAGCTCATCGTGCAGCCCGACCGGCGGGCGCCCACGGCGGTGCACATGGTCTGGCTGAGGGTAGGGTCCATCGACGAAGTCGATGGCGTCAGCGGCGTTGCCCACGTGCTGGAGCACATGATGTTCAAGGGCAGTGAAAAGCTCGCACCAGGCGAGTTTTCGCGCCGTGTGGCGGCCCTGGGCGGGCAGGAAAACGCCTTTACCAGCCGCGACTACACCGGTTACTACCAGCAGATTCCGACGAACAAGCTCGAAGATGTGATGCGCCTTGAATCGGATCGTTTTGCGCACAACCAATGGCCTGACGAAGAATTCAAGCGCGAGCTTGAAGTGGTCAAGGAAGAGCGCCGCATGCGCACCGAAGACCAGCCACGCGCACTGTTGTCTGAGCAGCTCAATGCGGCCGCCTTCATCGCCTCGCCCTACCACCGCCCGATCGTCGGCTGGATGAGTGATCTCGACGCCATGACGCCGGACGACGCCCGCGCCTTCTACCGCCAGTGGTATGTGCCGGGCAATGCCGTCGTGGTGGTGGCGGGTGATGTGGACCCGCAAAAGGTGCTGGCCCTGGCGCAAAAGACCTATGGCGCTATTGCCGCGCGCGCGGTGCCCACGCGCAAGCCCCGCACCGAGCCGCCGCAGATTGGCATGCGCCGTATTGAAGTCAAAGCTCCGGCGGACCAGGCCTACGTGGCGCTGGCGTACCGCGCACCTTCGCTCGATTCCCTGACAAAGCCCACGGCCAGCGACCGCGATGCGCTGGCGCTGCTGCTGCTCTCCGGCGTGCTTTCTGGCTACGACGGCGCACGGCTGGAGCGCGGCCTGGCGCAGGGGCCAGACCGGGTGGCCGACAGCGCCAGCAGTGGTGCCTCGGTCTTTGGCCGGGGGCCGTCGCAGTTTTTCCTCTCCGGTGTGCCGGCGACGGGCAAGACCGCCGCGCAGGTTGAGGCCGCGCTGCGTGCGCAAGTGGCGCGGGTCGCCAAAGACGGCGTGAGTGAGGCGGAACTCACCCGCGTCAAGACGCAGTGGATTGCCAGCCGCGTGTACGACCGCGATTCGCTGCAGAACCAGGGCAGCGAGCTGGGCAGCAACTGGGTGCAAGGCCTGCCGCTTGATGCCGAAGACCGGCTGCTGACGCTGCTGCGCGGTGTCACGCCAAGCGAGGTGCAAAGCGTGGCGCAGCGCTACTTTGCCGACGATCAGCTGACGGTGGCCACGCTGCTGCCCCAGCCCGTGGCGCCCGGCACGCGCAAACGCCCAGCCGGTGACACCGGCGGTGCCATGCATTGAACACAGCGCCCTACGCACAGTCACCTACTTCCAGGACAGTTTTTATGAATGCTATTACAAAGATAGCTGCTCGCGCTTGTGTAATAAGCGCTGGAGTGGTTTTTTGCTCACAATCTGCCTGGGCCTTGTTGCCCATTGAGCACTGGGTCGAGCCCAGCGGCGCACAAATCTGGCTGGTGCAAAGCCCCGCGCTGCCCATGGTGGACGTACAGGTTAATTTCGACGCCGGCAGCCGACGCGACCCCGCGGCGCAAGCGGGTCTTGCCAGTGCGGCGGCCACCATGGTCACCAAGGGCGTGCGCGCCGTGGGCGAGGCCCCTGCCATTGACGAAAACGCGCTGGGTGAGGCCTGGGCGGACCTTGGCGCTTCTTTTGGTGCCGGGGCCGACAGCGATGCGTTCGGTTTTTCTCTGCGCTCGCTGACCGACGCACCCCTGCTAGCGCGGGCGGCCCAGCTCGCCTCGCGCCAGATGGGCCAACCGGCTTGGCCCGAAGACGTGTGGCTGCGCGAGCGCGCGCGCTGGAGTGCGGCCATCCGCGAATCCGACACGCGCCCCGGCACGGTGGCTGGCAAGGCCTTTGCCAAGGCGGTGTACGGCACGCACCCGTACGGCCAGCGGGCGACGGCCGAGACCCTCTCGCACATTGAGGTGGCCGACCTGCGCAGCTTTGCTGAGCGCGATCTGCAGGCTTGTCGCGCCAAAGTCTCCATCGTCGGCGCGGTCTCGCGCCCGCAGGCCCAGACCTTGGTGAGCACCCTGTTGGCGCACCTGCCCAGCGGCGCACCCTGCGCAGCCCCTGCGGCAGTGCCTGCCGTGCAGCCGCTTGCCAAGGCCGAGGAGATCAATATTCCCTTCCAATCGGCGCAGGCCTACGTGCTGATTGGCCAGCTGGGCTTCAAGCGCAGCGACCCAGACTTTCTGGCACTGCTGGTGGGCAACCACATTCTGGGCGGAGGGGGCTTCACCTCGCGGCTGACTGAAGAGGTGCGGGAAAAGCGCGGGCTGAGCTACAGCGTGCACAGCCAGTTTGCCCCGGGCCTGAATGCCGGCGCCTTTGGCATAAGTTTGCAGACGCGCCCCGACCAGGCGGCGCAGGCGCTGAAGGTGTCACGCGAGGTGCTTGGTCGTTTTGTGGCTGACGGACCCACAGAGGCAGAACTCCAGGCCGCCAAGGACAATTTGATTGGCGGTTTTGCCTTGCGCATCGACAGCAACAGCAAGCTCCTGGGCAACGTGGTCAACATTGCCACCAACGGCTTGCCACTTGACTATCTGGAAGGCTGGACCGACCGCGTCGCCGCACTCACTGTGGCCGACGTGCGCGCCGCCATGGCGCGCAAGCTGCAACCGGATCGCATGGTCACCGTGGTGCTGGGAGCACAGCCATGAAGCGCCCTGTGCCTGGCGCTGCCCGCCCAAAACCTAGTGCGCCACCGGGTGAGGTGCGCATCATTGGCGGCCAGTGGAAGCGCACACGCCTTCCCGTGGCAAAACTCGAAGGCCTGCGCCCCACGCCCGACCGCGTGCGTGAGACGCTGTTCAACTGGCTGGGCCAGGATTTGACGGGCTGGCGCTGCCTGGACGCTTTTGCTGGCACCGGGGCGCTGGGCTTTGAAGCCGCGTCGCGCGGCGCGGCCTCGGTGCAGTTGGTGGAAAACGAGCCCTCCTTGGTAGCGCAGCTGCATACCCTGCAGCAGCGCCTGCAGGCCACCACAGTGCGCGTGCAGCGCGGCGACGGCGTAGCGGCACTGCGCCACAGCGCACCGGCCTGCCTAGACCTTGTGTTCATCGACCCACCATTTGGCAGTGCCTTGTTTAACCCAGCTTTGCAGGCCGCCGTGCCCGCGCTGGCGCAGCATGGTGTGATCTACCTGGAAGCGCCAGAGCGCTGGAGCGATGAAGCGCTGGCGGACATGGGCCTTGGCGTACACCGCCATCTGCGCGCTGGAGCGGTGCATGCGCATTTGCTTCAAAAAATATAGCTGCTAGCGCTTATCGAATAGGCGCTAGAGCCTGTTTTATATAAAATTCTCTGCGCTTTCAGTTGCTGGACGGTGGCCATAATGGTTCTCGCCCATGCTGCCCCGTATTTGAAAGAGAACCCCATGACCCAGAAGAATGTCATCGCCGTCTACCCTGGCACCTTCGACCCCATCACGCTCGGCCACGAGGACATCGTGCAGCGGGCCACGCAGCTCTTTGGCACGGTGATCGTGGCGGTGGCGGCTGGCCACCACAAGAAGACGCTGTTCAGCCTGGAAGACCGTCTGGCCATGGTACGCGAGGCGGTGGCGCCTTATCCGCAGGTGAGGGTGGACAGTTTTGACGGGCTGGTGCGAGACTTCGTCGTGGCCAATGGTGGCAAGGCCATGGTGCGGGGCCTGCGCGCCGTGACCGACTTTGACTACGAGTTCCAGCTCGCCGGCATGAACCGCGCGCTCATGCCCGAGGTGGAAACGGTGTTCCTCACTCCAGGCGACAAGTTTCAATTCATCAGCAGCACCTTTGTGCGTGAAATTGCGTTGCTTGGCGGTGAGGTAGAGAAATTCGTTTCGGCTGGCGTCTTGGCGCGGCTGGCAGAAAAGGTGCGCGAGCAGGCGACAAAAAAGCCCGCCTAAGCGGGCTTTTGCCAAGCTGCAGGGCAGCTTACGGCCGCACGATGATGTTGTTGTGCACGTTTTTCACGTTCTTCGTGGTGCGGGCGATTTCGCCTGCCTTGTCTTTTTCCAGTTGCGACTTGGCAAAACCCGAGAGCTGCACCGTGCCATTGAGCGTTTCCACGCTGATGGAGGTGGTGGCCACGGATTTGTCTTCGCCCATCTTGGCCTTGACGGCGGTGGTGATACCAGCGTCGTCCACATAGGAACCCACCGTTTCCTGGTGGCGCGCTACGGCGCAGCCAGTCGAGATTACGGTGATGCCGGCCATAGCGGCAAAAGCGAGAGCACGTGCGTATTTCATAATTTTTCCTTCGAGGTTGATGTGGAAGCGCGGGTGCTGGGAAACATGCAGCCGGTCGATCTGTTGCACCCCCCTTGATCGGACCGACTGTGGGGAAAACGTGACCTACCGGTCGAGCCAATCGCTGATTTCGTCGGCATGCTCTTCCTCGTCGCTGAGGATTCCTTCGAGCATGCGGCGGGTCGTGGGGTCTTTGTCGCCGATCAAGGTGATCATCTGGCGGTAGGCCTCAACGGCGATGCG
>JBQMQB010000195.1:0-5005 GCA_052172715.1 Giesbergeria sp.
TATGAAAGTGTCGGATCGAATCAGTGTCAGACTGATTGCTATTTTTGTATCGATCACGACAGTGCTAGCCGTCCTGTTCGGTGCTTTCAGCTATTTCAGCAGCAAGCGCGTGCTGGAGCAACAACTCAGCGACCAAACTCACCGCACGGTCAACCGGCTGCAAATTGCCTTGCCCGCACCGCTATGGAACTTCGACGCCAAGCAAATTGACTCCTTGCTGAACGCCGAAATGGGTGACCCGGCTATTTCAGCCATTATTGTTTTAAATGACAAAAAGGCCTTTTCGGTCGGCCGCAGCCGTGACGCCGATGGCAAGATGATTTCAGCCACGGCAGAAAATCTTCCAAGCGGCGACAAGGTTTCGGAAGAGTTCAAGTTCGACGATGCGGGGGAATTGAAGACGGTAGGCACCGTAGAGGTCTATATGTCTCGCGCACAAATCGAGAAAACGCTGCGCAACGAAATTATTCAAATCGTGGTGCAACTGCTCGCGCTCAACCTGGCCTTGGTAGCGGCAATCGTAGTCGGGCTCAATGCCGTCGTGTTGCATTCACTCAATCAAGTACGCACCGCCCTTGAGACAATTTCAAGTGGCGATGCCAACTTAACCCAACGGCTGACGGTGAAGCGCCACGATGAAATCGGCGAAGTGGCTCGCCTGTTCAATGTGTTTGTGGAACGTCTGCAAGAGGTTATCCGGCAGGTGAGGCAAAGCACCGATGCCCTGAGCCAGGCCACCGAAGAAATTGCCAGCGGCAACATGGACCTCTCATCCCGTACCGAACGACAGGCCAGTTCACTGGAGGAAACAGCGGCCTCCATGGAAGAGCTGACCAGCACCGTCGCGCGAAACACCGAAAATGCTCGCCAAGCCAACCATATGGCCGTGGCCGCATCCGATGTAGCAGCCAAGGGTGGCACGGTAGTGTCCCAGGTGATCGACACCATGGGATCCATCACAAGTTCTTCCCGCAAGATCGTCGACATCATCTCCGTCATCGACGGAATCGCCTTTCAAACCAACATCCTTGCACTGAATGCCGCGGTCGAGGCCGCCCGGGCCGGAGAGCAAGGTCGTGGTTTTGCTGTGGTTGCTGCAGAGGTACGCGCCCTAGCCGGTCGTTCCGCAGCGGCGGCCAAAGAGATCAAGACACTGATCGGCGATTCGGTAGACAAAATCGAGCTTGGCAGCGAACTGGTTACGCAGGCCGGCGCCACGATGAGAGACATCGTCGGCAGCGTCAAACGCGTGACCGACATCATGGGAGAGATCACCGTCGCCAGCCAGGAGCAAATGGACGGCATCCAACAGGTCAACGATGCGGTCAGGGAAATGGACACCGTGACCCAACAAAACGCCGCTTTGGTAGAAGAAGCCGCAGCCGCTGCAGGGTCCATGCAGAGCCAGGCCAACAACCTCTCCCACGTGTTGAGTGTGTTCACTGTGGACTGACCTTGTCCGCCACGGCGTTTCTGACACACTTGCGCAATGCCTGCAGCCACCGCCCACTCAGAAGCGCCGCATTGAAGCTCAAGAAAATTGTCCTGAGCGCGCTTGCCGCGCTCGTCGTGGTCGGCACGGTCGGTTATTGCAGTCTCGACAAGGAAGCGGTTGCCCTGCTCAAAACAGCGCCCACCAACCGCGACCTACTGTTCTGGACGCAACCCCAGCGCGATGCAGGCTTTCGCGCGCTCGACCACCTTCCGATACTGATCAAATTCCACGTCATTCCAGCCAGCAGTACGCCCAAGCCTTTGCCACAGGGTGCGCCGCTCAAGCTGTCCCTCGACTTGGACGCCTACATGGCCAGCCAGCGCAGTGCCGCCATCGTGGTGTTGCAGGGCGGCAAGCTGCGCGTGGAGCGCTACGGTCTGGGCTTTGACAAAGACGGGCGCTGGACCAGCTTTTCCGTCGCCAAGTCGTTCACCTCCACCTTGGTAGGCGCTGCGCTGCGCGACGGCTATATCAATAGCATGGACGACAAGGTGAGCGACTACATCCCGGACATGAAGGGGTCGGCCTACGACGATGTAAGCGTGCGCCAGCTGCTCACCATGACGTCGGGCGTGCGCTGGAACGAGACCTACTCAGACCCCAATTCCGACGTGGCCAAGTTCAACAACCACAAGCCAGAGGAAGGCGTGGACGCGCTGGTGAGCTACATGCGCAAGCTCCCGCGTGAAGTGCCGGCCGGCACACGCTGGCACTACAGCACTGGGGAGACGAACCTGGTGGGCATCCTGCTCAGCCAGGCGATCAAGAAGCCGCTCGCAGACTACCTGTACGAAAAAGTATGGAACCCTGCAGGCATGGAGCAGCAGGCCACCTGGCTGTTAAGCAAGACAGGCAAAGAAATTGGCGGCTGCTGCATCCAGGCGACCACACGGGACTTCGCGCGCTTCGGCCAGTTCATCCTGGAGGGTGCCAAAGTGAACGGCCAGAGCATCGTCCCCGACGGCTGGTTGGCGCAAGCCACCTCGCGCCAAGCCCCCATTGGCCTGCCCGGCCGAGGCTACGGCTACCAGTGGTGGACCTACGAAAACGGCAATTTCTCCGCACGCGGCATCTTCGGCCAGAGCATCTTCATAGACCCACAACGCAAGCTGGTGATCGCCTCCAACTCCAACTGGGCCGCAGGCGCCAGCGATCGCACCACCAGCGAAGCGCGCGAGGACTTCTTCCGCGCAGTCCAGAAAGCGGTCGACGACGAGGCATCAGCCGCGCCTGTGCGTTGACGTGCGGGTCGGCCTTATCCGCTGGGCCTGAAAGTGACAAAGCGTGGCCCGCCTAGAATCGCGCTATGCGCGTCATTACCCCCCTTCTGCTGCTGGCTTTTGTCAGCGCCTCCGCTTTCGCCCAGGACACCAATCAAAATGATGCTTCTCGCATACAGACAAAGGGCGAGAAGCTCTCAAATACAGAGCAAAAAAGCAACCGCGTAGAGCAACGCACCGAACGCATCCACCTCGAAGACAAAGGCAGTACGGTCGATGAGCTGCGCGTTGGTGGGCAGACACGCAACATTACAGTGCAGCCCGCTGCCGGCAATATGCCCTCTTACGAGGTGCTGCCATCGGATGGCGTGCGCAACCGCGCACAAAACGGCTCCGAATCCACCACTGGCCCGCGCGTGTGGAACGTGATCAAGTTCTGAGCCACGCCGCCCGCCCCCGCCCTGCGGCTTGCTGCCGCATCCGCCCTTTTTTTGAACGCCCCGTTTTCGTGGTGCCCATGAGCCATGGCTGTATTCACCCCCGTCTCCCCAAAAGCAGCTAGCGCACTGCTGGAAAAACTCAAGCTCGGCGAGCTCGTTGAGTTGCGCGGCATTGCGGGCGGCATCGAGAACACCAACTACTTCGTCACTTGCACCGCAGGCGACTACGTGCTGACGCTGTTCGAGCGCCTGACAGCCGAGCAGCTGCCGTTTTACCTGCACTTGATGAAGCACCTGGCGCACGCCGGCATTCCTGTGCCCGACCCCCAGGGCGACGCGCGGGGCGAAATCCTCCACAGCGTCTGCGGCAAGCCCGCTGCGCTGGTGAACCGCCTGACCGGCCACAGCCAGCTCGCACCGCAGCCGGTGCACTGCGCAGCGGTGGGCGACATGCTGGCTCGCATGCACCTGGCAGGGTGCGACTTTGAGCGCCAGCAACCCAACCTGCGCGGCCTTCCCTGGTGGAACGACACCGTGCCTCTGGTGCTGCCAAAACTCGATGCCGCTGAGGCCGCGCTGCTGCAGGCCGAGCTGGCCTACCAAAACCACGTAGCACAGAGCCCGGCGTACATCGCCCTGCCACGCGGCCCGGTGCATGCCGACCTGTTTCGCGACAACGTCATGTTCGAAGGCGAGCAGCTCACCGGCTTCTTCGACTTCTACTTTGCCGGCGTCGACACATTTTTGTTCGACCTGGCCGTCTGCATGAACGACTGGTGTGTGCACCTGCCCACCGGCGCGCACGACGCCGGGTGTGCCAGCGCACTCTTGCTGGCCTACGAGGCCGTGCGTCCCCTCACCGCAGCCGAGCGCAGCCTGCTACCCGCCATGGCGCGCGCCGGGGCACTGCGCTTTTGGATCTCACGCCTATGGGACTGGCATTTGCCGCGCGAAGCGGAGGTGCTAACCCCGCACGATCCGACGCATTTTGAGCGCGTACTGCGCCAGCGCGTCGCCCACCCCCTTGTACCCGTCGCCTGCGCCTCCACCTGCGTATCTGCATGAAACTTCGCATCGTCCCCGCCCGCACCGGCATCGCCTGGGTAAAAGACGGCATCCGCGTGTTTTGGCGCCAGCCCATGGCGCTCTCGGCCTTGTACTTCATGACGATAGCGACGATGTTGTTTGTCAGCATCCTGCCGTTCATCGGCCCAGTTCTGGCACAGATACTGCTGCCCTCAGCCACGCTTGCCATGATGGTCGCCTCAGCCGAAACAATGCAGGGGCGCTTTCCCACCCCTGCGCTGCTGCTAGTGGCCTTTCGCTCCGGGCGCCAGCGCCTGCGCGCCATGGCAGTCCTGGGTATGCTCTGCGCTGCAGGCTTCCTGCTGATCGTTGCGATCTCAGCGGTTTTCGATGGAGGGCAGTTTGCGCTGGCCTACCTGGGCGGTGAGCCCCTGACACAGGAGGCAGCGAAAAGCAGCGACTTCCAGTTGGCTGTGCGGGTTGTCATGGCGCTGTCTATTCCTCTTTTTCTGCTGTTCTCGCACGCATCGGGCCTCGTGCACTGGCACGGTGTATCGCCGATGAAAAGTCTGTTCTTCAGCCTTGTGGCCATCGTGCGCAACCTGGGCGCGTTCACCGTCTACGGCCTGGGCTGGCTGTTCGTGTTTGCTATGAGCGGCATTGCCATGACCCTGGTCTCGGGCCTGTTGGCCGCCATGGGCCTGGGCAGCGCATTGGACGTCCTGTTTGGCACCATGGTGGCGCTGGCAATGATGCTCACGACGATGTACATCACCTCCATCGTGCTCACCTTCCGCGACTGCTTTGAGCCCCCTGAGCAGGCG
>JBQMQB010000196.1:0-4975 GCA_052172715.1 Giesbergeria sp.
CGCGAGGTGGACCCGGCGACGGACTACATCGTCACGCACCGGGGGATGGGGTATTGCCTTGATGTTTGAAGGCAAATCGGCGTCTAGCCCTTTCCAGTCAAGCGTAGCGCGCTATCAATTTTCATGAGATACCTGCGCTATGGCCTGAAAGCGCTCCGCTGGCTGACGCTGGCGTTGGCGCTTTTGTCCGCCATCGGTTTTGCCGCGCTGATCGCCGCCAACTGGAGCGATGACGCCTTGAGCGAGGCCGCCCAGCGGGCCCTGCGGTACACCCCGCCCACCGAGCAGGCCTTGGATGGCAACGGCTATTTGATCGTCATGGGGCTGGACGCGCCCGCCGAAGGCGATGCCGCCGCCGATGCGATGGCGCTGGGCCGCAAGCGCCTGGCGCGCGAGATTGAGCGCCGGCGCTGGGTGGAGACCCATGGCGCCACTTCGGACGGCATGCCGCCCACCATGCCGCCCGAGAACTCCGGGGACGGCGTGCTTCCTGCACGGCTGCGCTGCCCGGCAGGCCAAGCGGATTGCTTTCGCTGGTACGGCGGGTACCGGACAGAGATCCATACGTTGGCGCAAGAGAATCGGGCGCTGCTGCAACGCCTGTCGGCGGCTGCCAGCGCCCGCCAGTTCAGCAACCCCGCACCCTTCTATCTGCAGGCCGAGTTCCCACCTTTTTTGCGCCTGGTTCGCGCCCATGAACTCTGGCTGGCCCAAGCTTCGCTGGAGTGGACGGGTGGGCAGCCGCAGCGGGCGATGGACATCGCACGCCAGGCAGCCCAACTGCGCAGCCGGTTGGCAAGCAACTCCAACAGCCTGGTTGCTTCGATGATTGCGCTGGCCATGCAGTACCGAGAACTGCGCTGGCTTAGCGATGCGATTGCGCATGGGGACCCGCAGACACCGGCATCGGTGTCAAAGAGCATCGAAGAACTGCTCTTAGCACCGCCCGAATCTCTGCGCCAGGCCATGGAAGGCGAAATGCGCTTCGTAGCCAGCGCCTTCTATTTCCTGAAGGACGCAGGCTTGTTCGCCGCGCCCTGGGATGAGCCCCCTGCATGGTGGCAGCGCCCGTTGAACAGAGCGGCCAATTTGGGCTATCTGCCCAGGCAGACGCTCAATCTGTCCGTCGGCTACCTGCAGCAGGTACAAGTCATCAGCGGCCTGCCCGCCCACCAGCTGGAGGCTGCGTTTTCCAACGCCATGCGGCAATGGAAGGAAGACGAGGCTTGTTCACCGTGGAAGCATTTGCGCAACGCTGCGGGCATTTGCACGGCGGCGATCGGAATGTCCAGCTACCAAGGGTTCGCCGAGCGGGTTGCGGACATCGATGGCTATCGCCGCCTCGTCCTCCTGCACCACCGGGCTACCATGCAGCGGATCGCCTTGGCGGACATGCCGGCCTGGCTGGCGCAGTCGCCCCAGGAACTGCGCAACCCCTATACCCTGCAGCCAATGCGATGGGACGCGGCCGACAGTAGCCTGGTCTTTGAAGGCCGAGAAAAGCAGAGCCAGAATCTCGACCGATCGCCGATCTACCGCATTCGCCTGGGCGACTGATTTTATAGTTATATTGGCCTTTAGCGCTTATCCAGTAAGCGCTGACAGCTATAGTTTTGATAGTTTTCATTACCTGCTGCTGACTTATGCGCCTAGGCATACGCCTGCTTTTCGCCTTCTTCCTCATCAACGGCATTGCCGCGTTTTTCGTGCTGCGCGTCTTTGTGGCCGAGATCAAGCCCAGCGTGCGCGAGGTGATGGAAGACATGATGGTGGACACGGCCCACATCCTGGCTGAGCTGGCCAGCGACGACTTGGCAGCCGGGCGCCTGCAATCGGGCCACAGCGTCTTTGCCCAGCGTGTGCAGCACTACGCCAGCCGCCCCGTGAATGCGGCCATCTGGGGGTTCTCTAAACAGTCACTGGACTACCGCGTCTACGTCACCGACGCCACCGGGCGTGTGCTGTTCGATTCTGAATTGCAGGCCGTCGGCGCTGATTTTTCGCAGTGGAACGACGTGGCCCGTACCCTGCGCGGTGAATACGGCGCGCGCATGAGCCGCGAGATGCCGGGTGACGACACCCGTGGTGTGATGCACGTGGCGGCGCCCATCTTTGTGCAGGGCCGCATCGCCGGCGTGCTGACAGTGGCCAAGCCCACACGCACGGTCCAGCGGTTTATCGACCGGGCCGAGCACAAGGTGCTCATGGGCGGCCTGCTGCTGCTGGCGCTCTCGGCCGCCGTCGGCGTGGCCGTGACGCTGTGGATGGTGTGGACCGTGCGGCGCCTGCGCGACTTTGCCTTGAGCGTGCAGGGGCCAGAGGCGCTCGTTCACCCCGGCACGCCCCACGCCGTGCTGCCCGTGCCGCAGGTGCCGGGTGAGCTGGGCGACCTGGCTCGCGCCATGGACCGCATGCGCATTCGGCTGGAAGGCCACGGGTACATCGAAGCCTATGTGCGCGCCCTCACGCACGAACTCAAGAGCCCGGTGGCCGCCATCCGGGGCGCGGGCGAACTGCTGCAGGAAGATTTGCCAGCCAGTGACCGCGCTGTGTTTGCCGACCAAGTGGTGCAACAGAGCGAGCGCCTGCAGCGCCTTATCGACCGCCTGCTGGAGCTGAGCAAACTGGAGCAGCGCCAGCACGCCGAAGCGCAAGGCCCCGTGGCACTGCACGAATGCGCAAGCGCCGCCATCGCACACACGCAGGCCCGTGCGGCGCAGCGCGGCGTGGCCCTGAGCCTCACCGGCCTGGGCGCCAGCGGCCCGTGGGAGGCCGAACTTGTCACTCTCGCGCTGAGCAATTTGATCGACAACGCCATCGACTTTTCGCCTGCAGGCAGCACCGTGGTGGTCGAGGTGCAAGGCAGTACCGTTGCCGTGCAAGACGCAGGCCCTGGCGTGCCCGACTACGCCTTGGCCCGCCTGGGCGAGCGCTTTTTCACCACCGCCCGCCCCAACGGCGAACGCAGTGGCTCCGGCCTGGGGCTGGCCATCGTGCAGCGGGTGGTGGCCCTGCATGGCGGGCACATGGCGGTGCGCAACACTGCGCCGGGCCTGCGTGTGGAACTGCATTTGCCAGGGTAAAGACCGGAGTTTTCGCAGGACTTCACACTGCCTTCACACACTTCATCGTGCCCTCACGTCGGCGCCGGAGACTGCCTTCACATTCACCGTGAAGGACACCCTTGAAACACCCCTGGTTCACCAAACTGGCCGCATTGGCCGCCGTGGTTCTGTTGCTGCTTTTTGGGCTGGGCCAGATCGAAGACGTGGTGCGCGACCGCCAGCACTACCGCAGCATGACCGCGCAGAGCGTGGCCAGAAGCCTGGCTGGCCCGCAGACGCTGATGGGCCCCATGATCCACAGCGCCTGCGTAGAAAGTTGGGACGTGGAAACCGGCAAAGGCGAAGAGCGCCGCACCGAGGAGCAGCGCCGCGAGTTCCTGCTGACCGCCATGCCCGAGCAGCTACAACTGCGCTCCGGCGTTGCCATGGAAGAGCGCGCCCGAGGCCTGCACAAGGTCAACACCTACACGCTCAAAGCGCATATCCAGGCGCATTGGGCGTCGCTCGCCAGCCTGCAGCCGCAGACCACCGTGAAAGGCTCGCGCATGCAATGCGGCGCACCTATTTTGATGCTGGGCGTGGGCGATGCGCGCGGCATCCGCACCGCGCAGCTCACACTGGGCAACGAGGTGCTTGCGCTCAAGCCCGGCACCTTTCACCCACACTACAGCCGGGGCCTTCATGCGGTGCTTCCCGCCTCGGTGGTCGACCAGGCCGATGGCTTTTCCGCCATGCTGGATCTGGAGCTGGTGGGCATGGAGCGCTTGTCCATCGTGCCCCTGGGCAGCACCACCGAAGTGACGATGGAGGGCGGCTGGCCGCACCCGTCGTTTGGTGGGCGCTTTCTGCCCTCTGAGCGTGAGGTGCGCAGCGACGGTTTCACCGCGCAGTGGCGCCTGTCGTCGCTGGCGACCACGGCGCAGCAGGACATAGCAGCGAACAAACCCGTGTGCGAGCCAAGCGTTGGCGACGACGAATCGGCGGCCATGCAGTCGTCCGATGGCAGCTGCACCGACAGCTTCAGCGTCGCCTTCATCGACCCGGTCAACCCGTACTCGCTGTCCGACCGCGCCACCAAGTACGGTGTGCTGTTTATCGTCCTCACTTTCGTGGCGGTCGGCATGTTCGAGTTGATGCAGCGCCTGCGCGTGCACCCGGTGCAGTACCTGCTGGTGGGCAGTGCGCTGTGCAGCTTCTTCTTGCTGCTGCTGAGCCTGTCAGAGCACCTGCCGTTTGGCCTGGCCTATGCCCTGGCGGCCAGCGCTTGTGTGCTGCTTTTGGGCTACTACGCCACCCATATGCTGGGCAGCGTGCGCCGGGGGCTGCCTTTTGGCGCAGGCATGGCGCTGCTCTACGGCCTGCTGTACGTGCTGCTGCAGCTGGAGCAGACAGCGCTGGTGGTGGGCTCGGTGGCGCTGTTCGCTGTGCTGGCCCTTGTGATGGTGCTGACGCGCCGGGTGAACTGGTATGGGCTCACGTCCACGCGCCCCATCCCCGTGTCGCCACAAACACCGCAAACGCCATGAGTGCACGAGACACCTCATCAATAGGGGCCAGTGCCTGGGCGCGGCACCTCATGGCGCCCGTGGTGGCGCAGCAGGCGAGCCTCCCGCTCGCCGACGCCCAGCGGGTGCAGCGCCTGCACGACCAACTGCTCGCTGCACTGCAGGCGCGCGACCGGAGCGGTCTGCGCAGTGCCAAGCAGGCGGTTCTAGACGCCGCGCTCACCCAACCCGGCAGCCCGGCGCTGCGCAGCACGCTGCGCGCTCTGGCCTGGCGCATGGTGGCACTGCGGCCTGCAAGCGAGTCTGCGGTGGACAGTGGGAGCGGCGCAGGCAGCGGGGGCGGACCGCGATGTTGCACAGTGAAACCCGTGTTCTGATTCTGCTGCCTGCTGCGCTCGCCGTGCC
>JBQMQB010000197.1:0-4964 GCA_052172715.1 Giesbergeria sp.
GCCATGCTGGGCAAGGTGCCCGGCAACATCGAGGCCATCCGCCCGATGAAGGACGGCGTGATTGCCGACTTTGTCATCACTGAGCAGATGATCAAGCAGTTCATCAAAATGGTGCACCCTCGCACCTTGTTCACCCCTAGCCCGCGCATCATCATCTGTGTGCCCTGCGGCTCTACCCAAGTTGAGCGCCGCGCCATCAAGGATGCCGCCGAGGCCGCAGGTGCCACGGCGGTCTACCTCATCGAGGAGCCCATGGCGGCGGGCATTGGCGCCGGCCTGCCGGTGTCCGAGGCCTCCGGTTCGATGGTGGTGGATATTGGTGGCGGCACCACCGAAGTGGGCGTGATCTCGCTCGGCGGCATGGTCTACAAAGGCAGTGTGCGGGTGGGCGGCGACAAATTCGACGAGGCCATCATCAGCTACATCCGCCGCAACTACGGCATGCTGATTGGTGAGCCCACGGCGGAATCGATCAAGAAGAACATCGGCTCGGCTTTCCCCGGGTCGGAAGTGCGCGAGATGGAAGTGCGTGGGCGCAACCTCAGCGAGGGCGTGCCGCGCAGTTTCACTATTTCTTCCAACGAGGTGCTGGAAGCCTTGACTGAACCGCTCAACCAGATTGTTTCGGCCGTCAAGAATGCGTTGGAGCAGACGCCGCCTGAACTGGGCGCGGACATTGCTGAGCGCGGCATGATGCTGACGGGTGGCGGTGCGCTGTTGCGAGACCTCGACCGCCTGTTGGCTGAAGAAACGGGTCTTCCGGTGCTGGTTGCTGAAGACCCCTTGACCTGCGTGGTGCGCGGCTGTGGCATTGCCCTGGAACGCATGGACCGTGCCGGCAGTATCTTCACCAGCGAGTGACCTTGCCTGCCATCAAAGTGATCACGGTGTGTCATCGCCTTGCTCCGACTTTGATTGCAAACGCGTGTGGGGTTCGCACGCGGCAATGTGCTGCGATGCGATCGCAGTGAACGGGAGGCCGGATGCCGCACGGTACCCTTGAACGAAACGCCCCGTCCTTCATGCGCCAGCGGCCAACGCCGCGCGGGCAACTGATTCTCTACAGCGCCCTGGCGCTGTTTTTGATGGTGGCGGACGCACGTTTTCACGTTGCCGAACCGTTGCGCAATGCCGTCGCCACGGTGCTGTATCCCGTGCAATGGGTCATGTTGCAACCCGTCAATTTTCTCGGGCGTAGCAGCAGCTACATGGAGTCGCTCGAATCCGCGCAGTCAGACGCCAAGGATGCGGAAAAGAAGTGGCTTGATGCTTCGCTGCGTGCCAACCAGTTGGACCAGTTGGAGATGGAAAATGAGCGACTGCGGCAGCTTCTAGAACTGCGTTCGCGGACCAAAGTTACCGCACAAGCCGCGCAAATCTTGTACGACACTGCCGACCCCTACAGCCGCCGCGTGGTGGTGGATGCGGGCCAGACTTCTGGTGTTGAGCCAGGGTCCCCAGTGGTGGATGCGCTCGGTGTTCTGGGCCAGATCACCCGCGTTCACCCTTTCTACAGTGAAGCCACGCTGCTCATCGACAAAGACCAAGCCATTCCCGTACTCAACGTGCGCACGGGGCAGCGCGGTGTGGCATACGGCGATCCGGTGCTTAGCCATGGTGGAGGCATGGAGCTGCGCTTCATGCAGGCCAGTTCTGACATTGAAGAAGGCGATCTGCTCACCACCAGTGGTATGGACCGCGTGTATCCGCCAGGACTCCCTGTGGCCCGTGTGGTCCGGGTGGAGCGGCGGGCCGACCTGGCTTTTGCGCGCGTCTACTGCGCGCCCCTGGCGCGCGTGCAGAGCGCGCGCCATGTGCTGCTGCTGTCTCCCGCAGTGAACGACGTTGCACAGGTGCCGCTGCCGTCTGAGGCTCCCGCATCCGCAGAAAAGAAGAAGCCCCGAAAATGATGGCTTGCGTGATTTTGCTGATTGAGGGTGTGCCGATGTGGGTAGGAGGGGATGCGCCATGATCATGCCGCGCGGTCAACAGCTGCTGATGCCGGCCAATCCGGTATTTATTGTGGCCAGTCTGGTGGCAGCACTGGCGGTCAACATGCTGCCACTGGGCATCGCCTTCTGGAGGCCGGATGCATTGATGCTGCTCTTGGCCTTCTGGAGCATGCACCAGCCGCTTCGCATCGGAATGGGAGTCGCCTTTGCGTTGGGCTTGTGCATGGACGTCCAGCAGTCCTCGCTGCTGGGCCAGCATGCGTTGGCCTATTCGGCGCTGATGTACGGCGTGGCGCGCACACACCGCCGCTTGCTGTGGTACTCGGCTTCTGCCCAGGCTCCCCAGATGGCGGGGCTTTTTGCTCTGACGCATGCTGTCCAGATCGTGGTTGGCCTATTGAGCGGCGGTGGGCTGCCGGGATGGAGTGTTTTTCTGGCTCCGTTGCTCGAAGCCACACTTTGGCCGCTGGCGAGCTGGTTGCTCCTCGCGCCCCAGAGGCGGGCGCCTGAGCGAGATGAAAAGCGCAAGCCATGACGGAGCTGCGCAACGTCGAGGCGGATGCCTCGCGCTTTCGCACCCGTGTTTGGATTGTGGGTGCTGTGGTGCTGCTCGCCTTTGGCTTGCTGGTGGCTCGGTTGGTGTTCTTGCAAGTGGTGCGCCACGAAGACCTGGCTGAGCAGGCGGAGAGCAATCGCACGGCCATCGTGCCCATCGTGCCGCATCGCGGGCTTATCAAAGACCGCAATGGTGTGGTGCTTGCCAGCAACTACTCGGCCTACACCTTGGAAATCACCCCATCCAAGGCGGGCGTGCTTGAGGACACCATCAATGGACTGGCTGAGCTGGTGGAGATCACGCCGCGCGACCGGCGCCGTTTCAAGCGGTTGATGGAAGAATCGCGGAGTTTTGAATCTCTGCCGCTGCGCACACGGCTCAGTGATGCCGAAGTGGCACGCGTTGCCGCACAAAACTACCGCTTTCCCGGCGTGGAGGTGAAGGCCAGGTTGTTTCGCAGCTACCCGTTCGATGAAGTGGCGAGCCACGCCATTGGCTACATCGGCCGTATCAACGAGGCGGAGAAGACGCGCATTCAGGACTCTGATGATGAAGCCAACTACCGCGGTACCGACTACATCGGCAAGCTGGGTATTGAACAGAGTTTCGAGTCGCAACTCCATGGCATCACCGGGGTGGAGCAAATGGAGACGTCTGCGGGCGGGCGGGCCGTACGCAGGTTGCAGAGTTTTCCGGCCACGCCAGGCAATACGGTGACGCTGACGCTGGACATCAAGCTCCAGCGCATGGTTGAGGACCTGTTTGGCGAGCGCCGCGGTGCTCTGGTGGCCATTGACCCGCGCAACGGCGAAGTGCTGGCCTTGGTCAGCAAGCCCACCTTCGACCCCAATCTGTTTGTTGAAGGCATCGATTTCGAAAACTGGACGGCGCTCAGTGAGTCGTTGGACAAGCCGCTGCTCAACCGGGCGCTGCGCGGTACGTACCCACCGGGATCCACCTACAAGCCCTTCATGGGGCTTGCGGCGCTGGAGACCGGGAAACGCACGCCCGGCTATATCACGCAGGACAATGCCTCATGGACCTTTGGCGGCCACACCTTCCGCAGCCATGGTGACCACGCGCTGGGTCCTGTGGATCTGTACCGCGCCATCATGTTGTCGAGCAATGTGTATTTTTACCAGCTCGCCAACGACATGGGAGTCGATTTGATTCACGATTTCATGGCGCCGCTCGGGTTTGGCCAGATCACCGGCATCGACCTCGGGGGCGAACTGCGTGGCGTATTGCCCAGCCAGGCCTGGAAACGCAACGCCTACAAGCGTCCCGAGCAGCGGCGTTGGTACGCAGGTGAAACCATTTCGCTCGGTATCGGACAAGGCTACAACACCTTCACAACTCTACAGCTGGCACATGCCACAGCTACTCTGGCGAATGGTGGCTTGGCCTACCGACCGCACCTGGGCATGTTTACCACCGACGTGATGACGCGCGAGAAGCACCCTGTGGCGCGTGAAGAGCCGGTAAATTTAGGCTACAAGAAAGCCAATGTGGACATCATCAAGCGCGCCATGGTCGGCGTCACCCAGGGTGGCACTGGCACACGCGTCTTTGCTGGCGCACGCTATACCTCTGGTGGCAAGACTGGAACGGCACAGGCGGTGACCATCGGCCAGAAAGACAAATACAACTCCAAGAAGCTGGAGGAGCATCAGCGCGACCACGCGCTCTACATTGCGTTTGCGCCAGCCGATGAGCCGCGCGTCGCGCTGGCCGTCATCGTGGAGAACGCGGGCTGGGGCGCGGGCGTGGCAGCACCTATTGCACGGCGCGTTTTCGACTATTGGCTAAACGGCGAATATCCCAGCGTGGAGGACATGGCTGCTGTGCGCAAGGGCCTAGCGACGGCGCCGATTGGGACGCCGCGCCGGGTCAAAGATATTGCGGTGGAGCCGTGACGCACTGTTCATTTACGTGCTGGGCTTGACGCGATCCGGTTGCCACTGGCTCCAGATCAGCGCCAGTATCACCAGCGTGGCCCCCGCCAGCGCCACCAGCCCCATGCGCTCCCCCAGCAGTGCCCAAGCCGTCATGGCGGCAAATACCGGTTCTAGTCCGAAAATGATGGCACTGCGCAGTGCATCTACCCGTTGCTGGCCCCAGGCCTGCAGCGTGACGACGAGCACACTGGCAAGCAGACCCAGGTAGAGCAGAGCTGCCAAGGCTGGCGCATCGAGTGCGTCCATGCCGGTGCTCCATCTGCTGCCGTGGCGTTCCAACAGCAGGATGAACGCTGCCGCGCACATCACGCTCGCTTGCGCTGTCGCCAGCCGTGATGCGCGCAAGGGTTCTGTAGCGTGCCGGCGTGCGGATTCTTCCAGGGTAAGGATATAGATGGCATAGAACAGCGTGCTGCACAGTGTCAGCGTATCGCCGATGTTCCAGGGCTCGTCCTCGTGAAACATCAGCGCCATGCCGCCGCAGGCCAGCGCACACGC
>JBQMQB010000198.1:0-1219 GCA_052172715.1 Giesbergeria sp.
TTCTTGCTCTTGGCAGGCTTCTTTTCGGGTTCGGCAGGGGTGGACACGGTCTAGGGTTCCTTGCGAGGTCGGGCAGCCGCAACAGGCGCTTACCCGATTTCATTTCCAGATCAAGCCTAGCAGCAATGGCAAATCACAGACCCGGCCAACGTACGGTTAGCAAAACCCGCCATCCACACGCCAGAACTGGAAATGGAACAACAAGCCACTGCGTGCGCTAAGCCCATTATTAGCGTCCAGCCAAAGCATGATAGCGAGATAAGGCCCGAAAACCAGTTGCAATCTCTCCAGTCAAGCTGCAACAGCTTCAAACATACAGATCGACGGAGTTATTCGTCACATATCTGCGCACCACCTGGTCGTGCGAGTCTGTGGTGGCCATCACCCGAGCGGTCCGTACGCCACCCGGCGAAGGCCTGTCACCGTCCTGGCCTCTTTGCCCAGACGCGCCAGAATCCACACTGGTGCCCGAAAGTACCAAGCCTTCGCCGCGCAGCAGCTCACGCAGATCGTCCATGCGCGCGTCGAGCAACGCACGCGTCTGCGCCTGCTCGCTGCGGAAGGCTACATGCGCTTCATTGCCCACCAACGACACGCGCACTTCCACCGGCTGCCCCTCATGGTCGACGGTCAACTCCGCATTTTTAAGGTTTTCGCTGAGCCAATACGTGACTTGCTCTGCGACGGCCTCCTCCGGAGAGGTGGCCACACCGTCGGGCGGCATGCCACCCGCCTCCAATGTCGGCGGGCTACCGGCATCTGCGAGCGCCGCCATCGATCCCCCCAATGAGCCCGGTCGCTCCTGCGCGAGAAACTCGGTTCTGCCGGTCCGAGTCTCAGCGGTCAGAGCCCCGGCTGCGACGGCCGTAGGCGCCAACGCGGCGGCATCCATGCTCTGGCTTGCTCCAACCTGAGCGCCTTCCGCAACCTTCTGAAGCACTTGCTGAAGTTGGCCGCTGTCAGGCACCGTCCGATGATCCGTCGCGGTGCTCGCAATCGCCGCTCCTGAAGCCTCTGAGGCGTAGCGCGCTGCCTGATCAGGTGCCAGCTTCGCCGTCCGGAATTGGGTAGCCAAAGCAATACCCGGCCCGCGGCGAGTGGGCGATGGCGCCTGAGCCAACGCTCCCAAAGCCCCATTGCCGGACATATTCTCAGACGCAGCATCCATGCGCGCGGTCTGGGCCACCAATCCTCCGGCAGCCAAGTGTCCAACAGATGC
>JBQMQB010000198.1:1319-4949 GCA_052172715.1 Giesbergeria sp.
CCGCATCTTTCGCCACAGCGTCTTGATCCAGCACAGCCGACGAATTGCTGTCCTCTGCCAAGGAACCATCGAACCTTACCGGATCCACTTGCCCGACCAAAGTATCCTGAAGACCAGTGAGCAGAGCGAAAAAAGCGCCCGGGTCCGGCGCGGTTCCACCCGTTGGTTTTTGCCGTGTTGCATGGGCCCCCTGGGGGTTCTGAGAAGGCGGAAGGCGAATCGCGTCCATGATCTGAGTCTCCAATAGCGTCAATGCGCCGAGAAGTGCGTGCGCACTCCCATCTGGGCGCGTTCGTCCGTCTGCTTCTGCTCACGGCGCTGCTCCAGCAGCTGGCGCTCGCGCTCGCGCTTAGCCACCAGCTTTTTAAGGGTGGCCAACCGCAGTTCGGCCGCCAGCAACTGGCTCTCGGCGCCTGCCACCCGCTGGGCATGGTCCGCAATCACCCTGGCTTGCAACTCCATGGCGTGCTCCAGCCTGCCCATGAAATGGCGATGGTGAAACAGCACCTCAGGCGCCACGCTGGCACCAGCACGCACGCCCCAGCGCGACTGCGTCTCGTCGGCGTAGGTTTGAAGCTGATTGAGCTGGTCCTGTGCGGCGGCGGCACTGGCGCGCGCATCCTGCAAGGCGTGGCGCGCGGCATCGCGCTGGCGCTCGGCCAGCTCCACAGCCACTTGCAAGGCATTTTTTCGGGCGTTCATGGCGCACCCTGATCAAATACTTCGGCCATGTCAGCCACGCTGTGCTCAAGCGTTGCCGATTCAAACATGTTCTGCTGCAAAAACGCCTCCATGGCGGGTTGCAGCCGAATGGCTTCATCCAACGCTGGATCGGAACCGCTCATGTAAGCGCCAACCTGCACCAGGTCGCGGCTCTTTTGGTAGCGCGAATACACCGCGCGAAAGTGACGCGCTAGCTCGAAATGCTGCTGGTCTATCACGTTGTGCATCACCCGCGAAGCCGACTGCTCAATATCGATGGCAGGAAAATGCCCTGTCTCTGCCAGCGCACGCGAGAGCACGATATGCCCGTCAAGGATGGCACGCGCTGCATCGGCAATCGGATCCTGCTGGTCATCGCCCTCGGAGAGCACGGTATAGAAGGCAGTAATCGAGCCCACGCCATGCAGTCCATTGCCGCTGCGCTCAACAAGTTGCGGCAGCTTGGCGAAACACGAGGGCGGGTACCCTTTGGTAGCGGGCGGCTCGCCAATGGCCAGGGCGATTTCGCGCTGCGCCATGGCGTAGCGGGTGAGAGAATCCATCAGCAGCAGCACGTGCTTGCCCTTGTCTCGAAAGTGCTCTGCCACTGCAGTGGCATACGCAGCGCCCTGCATACGCAGCAGCGGCGGGGCATCGGCAGGGGCTGCCACCACCACAGCACGTCCTCGGTCCTTGGCACCCAGGATATCTTCGACGAATTCCTTGACTTCCCGGCCGCGCTCGCCGATCAGACCCACCACAATCACATCTGCGGCGGTATAGCGGGCCATCATGCCGAGCAGCACACTCTTGCCAACGCCCGACCCTGCAAACAAGCCCAGGCGCTGGCCTCTGCCTACCGTCAGCAAAGCGTTGATCGCGCGGACCCCTGTATCTAGAGGTGTGCGCACCGGGTCACGGTCCATGGCATTGATCAACCGTCGATCCATCGGGTCGGCCGAAACTTGCTCCAATGGTCCAGCACGGTCCAGAGGCACGCCCTGTGCGTCCACCACACGGCCCAGCAACCCGTCACCCATGGGCAAGCGCAGCACGCCGATTCGTTGCGCCGGGCGCGCGGACTCGAACATCTGCAGCGGGGCCACGTAGGGATCTGCAGGAACGACGCGCGCACCGCTGGTCAAACCTTGCGTGTCTCCAGCGGGCATAAGGAACGCCCGTTCGCCCGAAAAACCGACGACTTCCGTCAATACGCGTTCCGCCCCCATCTCCACAAAGCACTGCGACCCCACCGGCACGCGAATACCACTGGCCTCGAGAACGAGACCCGCCAGGCGGGTCAATGTGCCGCGCGTCTCCAAGGGAATGTTCTGGCCAGCGCGGCGGTGTGCCTGCTCCATGAAGGCGGTCCACGCAGAAGTTACCTCAGGCGCTTGCATGGTCGCCCTCACTTTCCCACGGAACATCCAACCCCAGCGGGGCGACAGCGCGCTGCCAACGCCTCTCCAGCCGACCGTCGATCACAGTGCCCGCCTGCTCGACCATGCAGTCGCCAGGCGCGAGCTCGGGGTCGGCGACCCACTGAATTGCCAACTCGGAAAACTCAGCCTTGAGGGCAGCGCCCAACGCCTGCGCATCGCCCGGGTGCAGGCGCACCACCATCGGCCTGCCATCGGTCACCAGGGTTCCCAAGGCCTCTGCGATGACGGGCTGCAATGCGGTGGTGTCGACGCGCAATTCGCGCCGCACCACCTGGCGCGCGATTTCGCATGCCACCTCCAGCACGCCTTGAGCGACCTGCTGCTGAGCCGCGCTCAACCCTTGCTCAAAGGCCTTGGCCAAAGCGGCCAGTTGCTGGGCTACGGCAGCGCCCTGCCCGGCCACGTAATCGTCCATCTTGCGCTGCCAGTCGAGCGTCGCCTCGGCGTTGCCATGCTCCTGACCGCGTGCGAAGGCATCGTCCAGAGCTTGCTGCACCGCCGCCTGCTTTGTCGCTTCATCTTCCTCCAACGACAGCTCGGCAGGCTCATCCTGCGAGGCTATGGTTTCGTCTGCGCCGACAGCACCAAATTGCCACTGCGCGACATCGCCCAACTCCTCGCTCGGGATGAAGCGCGAATAGGCGCTGCTTCTAGATGAAGGCTTCGTCACCGGCGCCTCCTAGAGAAATTTGGCCTTCGTCAGCCAGGCGACGCACCGTCTTGAGAATTTCTTTCTGTTGTGCTTCCACTTCCGACAGGCGCATGGGGCCGCGCGTTTCCAGGTCTTCGCGCAGCGCCTCGGCGGCGCGCGAAGACATGTTGGAGAGAAACTTCTCGCGCAGTTCGGGCGCAGCGCCCTTGAGCGCAACCACCAAGGTTTCGGATGCCACCTCTTTGAGCACAGTCTGAATGGATTTGTCGTCGAGCTTGTGCACGTCGTCGAACACGAACATTTTGTCCATGATCTTCTGCGCCAGATCGGGGTCGTGCGCGCGAATGTTCTCCAGCACCACGCCTTCCGTGTTGGTGCCCATGAGGTTGATGATTTCGGCTGCCGCCTTGACGCCACCCAGCGAGCTTTTGCGCACTTTGTCGCCCCCGGCCAGCACCTTGAACAGCACCTCGTTCAAATCCTTGAGCGCCGTGGGCTGAATACCTTCCAGCGTGGCCACCCGCAGCAGGACCTCGCTGCGCTGGCGGTCGGTGAAGTTCATCAGCACTCCAGCAGCATGGTCATAGTCCAAGTGCACCAGAATGGCGGCGATGATCTGTGGGTGCTCGTTGCGCAGCAATTCGGCCACCGAGAACGGGTCCATCCACTTGAGGCTCTCGATGCCCGATACGTCGCCCCCCTGCAGGATACGGTCGATCAGCAGCGAGGCCTTGTCATCGCCCAACGCGCGCTTAAGCACCGCACGCACGTAATTGTTCGTGTCGGAGACCAACAGACTCTGCTCCGCGGCCGCTCCCGTAAACTTGTTAATGA
>JBQMQB010000199.1:0-2740 GCA_052172715.1 Giesbergeria sp.
ACCCTTCAAAGGAAGCGGCTGAACTGCTCGAACAGATCAAGGGTCTGGAAGGCGATTTCCATTTCGAAACCTACTACTCGCTCTCGTGCCACAACTGCCCGGACGTGGTGCAGGCACTTAATCTGATGAGCGTGCTCAACCCGCGCATCACCCACACCGCGATTGACGGCGGTGTGTTCCAGAACGAAATCGAAGCGCGCGAAGTCATGGGCGTGCCCACCGTGTTTCTGAACGGTGAGCGCTTCGGCCAGGGCCGCATGGAGCTGGCCGAAATCGTCGGCAAGATCGACACCGGCAGCGGCGCGCGCGAAGCGGCCAAGTTGAACGAAAAGGCGCCGTTTGATGTGCTTATCGTCGGCGGTGGCCCGGCCGGCGCAGCCGCAGCCGTCTACGCGGCACGCAAGGGCATTCGCACGGGCGTTGCGGCCGAGCGCTTTGGCGGCCAGGTGCTCGACACCGTGGGCATCGACAACTTCATTTCGGTGCAGCACACCGAAGGTCCGCAGTTCGCCGCCGCCATGGAGCGCCATGTGCGCGACTACGAGGTGGACATCATGAACCTGCAAAAGGCGACGGCACTGGTGCCCGCCACGACCGAGGGCGGGCTCATCGAGGTGAAGTTCGAGAACGGCGCCAGCCTGAAGAGCCGCACCGTGATCATTTCCACCGGGGCACGCTGGCGCAACATGAACGTGCCAGGCGAGGATGCGTACCGCACCAAGGGCGTGACCTACTGCCCGCACTGCGACGGCCCGCTGTTCAAGGGCAAGCATGTGGCGGTGATTGGCGGCGGCAACTCGGGTGTCGAGGCGGCGATTGACCTGGCCGGCGTGGTGGCACGCGTGACGGTGCTCGAATTTGCCCCCGAACTCAAGGCCGACGCGGTGCTGCAGAGAACGCTGCTCAGCATGCCCAACGTCACCGTGATTACCAACGCCCAAACCACCGAAGTGACGGGCGACGGCAACAAGGTCACCGGTCTGAACTACACCGATCGCGCCACGGGTGAGGCCCAGGAGATCGCGCTCGAAGGCATCTTTGTGCAAATTGGCCTGCTGCCCAACACCGACTGGCTCAAGGGCAGCGTGGAGCTGACGCGCTTTGGCGAAGTGCAAGTGGACAGCCACGGCCGCACCGACGTGCCTGGCGTGCTCGCCGCAGGCGACTGCACGACGGTGCCGTACAAGCAGATTGTGATTGCCGCAGGCGATGGGGCCAAGGCCGCGCTGAGCGCGTTCGACCACCTGATCCGCACCAGCGTGCCGGCCGCTTGAGAGATTGGTATAAATATAGGCTATAGCGCTTTATAAATAAGCGCTATTAGCTATCAAAATAGTAGTTTGTCGGGCACTTTATGGTATTGCCTAGTTGTCTTTGTCTGAAGGCATCCAAAGAACAGGCTCCGCATCACTTGATGTGGTGCACGGCGCATGGACAGTAGCGCGCCAATCGACACTGGCGATTGCGAGTAGAGGTGTGGGGAAACGCAAAGTGCTGAGGAACTGGCTGCGCGATTTTTTGTTGCTTCAGAGGCCGCAGCCATGCGCCAGAATCACGGCCATTTCCCGATACATTTCTGTGTCGAGTTTTATGGAATCTGCCTGTGCGACTGTTCGCCTCAACCTTCCACCTTTTCCTGCAATCACCTAGCGCTGCCACCTGTGACCTGGTGACCGCTGCATGAGCCGCATGCCACTGACCGCCGACGCGGTGGCTGCGCTCTCGCCCGACGACGCATCGACCAAAGCCGCGCGCGGCTTGGTGGCGCCGGCCAAGTGGCCGGTGCTGGGTGCCAGTGATGCAGCGGTGTGGGGCGAGTGCCAGGGCAGTGGCAGCAAACCCTACCAAACTCAGGTGGACGTGTCGGGTGCGGGGCCTACGTTTCGCTGCAGCTGCCCGAGCCGCAAATTTCCATGCAAGCATGGCCTGGCCCTGTTGTTGTTGCAGGCGCAGACGCCGCAGAGCTTTACGGCGGCAGAGCCCGCCTGGGTAAGTGAATGGCTGGCGTCTCGCCAGGAGCGTGCAGAAAAGAAAGAAGCCAAAGCCGCCGCCGCACCGGTCGCGGCCGACCCCGCCGCCAGCGCCAAGCGCGAAGCCCAGCGCACGCAGCGCATGGCCGCAGGCGCGCAAGAACTGGCGCGCTGGCTCGACGACACCAGCCGCAAAGGTCTGGCCGCAGTTTCTGAGAGCGACGGGCCCAGTTGGGCCACGATGGCGGCCCGCATGGTCGACGCACAGGCCCCAGGGCTGGGCCAGCGTGTGACGCAGGCCTTTTCCACGGTAGGGCAGGGGCGCGATTGGCACGCACGTCTGTTGGGCCGGTTGGGCAATCTGCAACTGCTGGTGGACGCCGTGACGCACAGCGAGCGCCTCACACCGGGTTTGCAGGCCGACCTGCGCCAAGCTCTGGGCTGGCCGCTGGAGCGCGATGAGGTGCTGACCAATGGCGAGCGGCTCAGCGACCAATGGCAGGTTTTGGCCGAAGTGCGGGTGGAGCGCGATGCGCGTTTGATCGAGCGCCGCGTCTGGCTGCAGGGAGTAAAAAGCCAGCGCCGTGCGCTGCTGGTTGATTTTTCATTTGGTGGCAAGGCGTTTGAGCAAGGCTGGAGCACCGGTGTGCCATGCAGCGGCACGCTGGCGTTTTACCCCAGCGCCGATCCGCTGCGCGCGCTGCTGGTCGACGCAGGCCCAGTGCCAGAGCCTACGGCGCTTGCCCCACCCTCTCAAGCGTCTGAATGGA
>JBQMQB010000199.1:2840-4947 GCA_052172715.1 Giesbergeria sp.
GCCTTGGCTTTGGGGCCGCAGCGCTTGCAGCACCAGGTGTTGTTTGCGCTGGATGCGGCGGGCTTGCGCGCACCGCCTGCGCTGCTGCCGGCCTTGTTGCATGTGGGGCGACAATGTGTCGCCCTGCGGCTGCACCTGTTGCCGGTGCTGGGGGAGCGAGGCCGTTGGCTGGCACAACAAAACCCAGAGTGGGCCTATGCGCATGGTGTGCAAGAGCAGGCCGACAACCAAACCCATTGGGCGCACGGCAGTCTGGAGCAGCGCTGCGCCGTGTTGCGCACCGAGCGCGTGAGCACACCTACCGCCGCCCGCGAGCGCCTGCAAACGGATTGGGGCAGCTTGGCCGCCAAAGACCGCGCCGCGCTCATTGCCGCTTTGCAAGTGGGCCTGTGCGCTGACGATGAAGCCTTCCTGACCGTGCAGCTGAAAGACCGCGCACAGGACGTGCGCCGCACGGCTGCCGATCTGCTGGCGGCTTTGCCGGGCAGTGCCTACAGCCAGCGGATGGTGGCGCGCATGCAGCCCCTGGTGCAAAGCGAGCAGGCAGAACGCGGCTTGGTGGGGCGCTTGCTGGGGCGCGCCTTGTCCGCTCCTGAGCCGCGTTGGACGGTGCAGGCGCCCAGCGCGGTCGAAGCGGATTGGAAGGCCGACCAGTTGGAGCCCGAGCGTCCCACCTACGAATCCCTGGGGGAGCGTGCATGGTGGCTGTTTCAACTCGCCAGCCGCACGCCGCTGGCGTGGTGGACCCAACACACCGGGCTGGACCCCGCAGGGGTGGTGGCCCTGGCCAAGGCCAGCGATTGGAACGAGGCCTTGTCGCGCGGCTGGCACCACGCCATGTTGTGGCAGCCGGATGTTGCCTGGGCGCAAGCGCTGCTGGACAGCGCGCCCACTGCGCGCTGGGAGGGGCGCTCGTCCCTGCTCAGCTTGCTGGCGCCAGAGCAGCGCGAGCGCCACCACCTGGCACAACTGGCTGCCTCTACCCACCTGCCCGACGTGGCCGACTCGTGCCTCGACGGTTGCGCACCGCACGCCCATTTGGGCCAAGCTGTTTCTGAGCGCCTGGCACAGCTGCTGCACCAGCACATCACCCAGGGTGCGCTGGTCAACGACTACGGTCTGCGCAACCAACTGGCAGATCTTGCCTGTGCACTGCACCCGCAGGCGCTGCCGCTGATGGCGAACCTGCCACGCAGTGCCGATGAGACGGCATCGCTCTCCGAATGCCTGGGCCTGCTGGAGCACGTTGTGCGCAGCCGCAAGCAACTCGTTCAACTGTCTACCCACACAAGCACAAAGCCATGAGCCAAGTCCTACGCCAACACGCCGAACAACAATTTGCCGAAGAACTGGCCAACCTGCAGCAGGTCGACAAGCGCCAACGCCCGCAGAACTGGAAGCTGTCGCCGTGGGCGGTGGTGACCTATTTGATGGGCGGTAAGCTCGATAACGGCTTTGAAGTCACGCCCAAATACATTGGCAGCCAGCGCCTGATGGAAATCGCCGTGTCCACGCTGGCCACTGACCGTGCCTTGCTGTTGTACGGCGTGCCCGGCACCGCCAAGTCGTGGGTGTCCGAGCATTTGGCCGCCGCCGTCAGTGGCGATTCGACCATGCTGATTCAGGGCACCGCCGGCACCAGCGAAGAACAGTTGCGCTACGGCTGGAACTATGCCGAGCTGCTGGCCAACGGCCCGTCCGACAAGGCCTTGGTGCCCAGCCCGCTGGTCAATGCCATGCGCTTGGGCAAGATCGCCCGTATCGAAGAGCTGACCCGCATTCCCGCCGATGTGCAAGACGCGTTGATCACCGTGCTGTCCGAAAAAACCATGCCCATTCCCGAATTGGGCAGCGAGGTGCAGGCCACGCGCGGCTTCTCGGTGATTGCCACCGCCAACAACCGCGACAAGGGCGTCAACGAGTTGTCCAGTGCGCTCAAGCGCCGCTTCAACACCGTGGTGCTGCCCGTGCCCGACACCGAAGACGAAGAAGTGCGCATCGTCGCCAAGCGTGTAGCCGAACTCGGCCGCGCGCTGGAGCTTCCCGCCGAGCCCCCGGCGCTGAAAGAAATCCGCCGCGTGGTGCAAATCTTCCGTGAACTGCGCAA
>JBQMQB010000200.1:0-4931 GCA_052172715.1 Giesbergeria sp.
CACTGGCCAATTGCCGATAAATGGTACGCATCGCCGCTTTGGCATCCTGCGTCTGCTCCTGCGCCTTGCGTTGCCTGGCCGTCGGCTTGCGCGCAGCAAAGCGCTCCTGTTCGGCGGCCATGCGCGCCTCTAGCTGTCGCATGGCCTCTTCCATCAACGCCTGCGGCGAATCGATCTCGTCAAACGCCTCCTGATCGAACGAATGCCCCAGCGCCTCTTCCAAGGCGTCGATCACTTGTTGCTTGCCTTCCTGCACTGACAGGACATTTTTTGCTTGCGTCTCGGGACAGTGGTACGCAGCGCGCAATGCCGCCCAATGCGGATCATCCCCTCCCTGGTCCACCGTCTCCAGCAAGGTTTGCGCGATGGTGCGCGCCGATTTCTTCTGCGCCACCGTCAAACCCTTGCGCTGCAAGCGCTCGTGCAGAAATAGCAGCATCTCGGTCTGCGTTTGTCCGATCTGGCGCTCCAGCGCCGCCATGCACTCCAAATGGGGCGCCCGCACCTGCGAAGCCAGGCGTTCGATGTCCTGTACCTGGCGACCCAGGCTATCCACCCGCGCAAGCAACTTATTGAAACGCAGTTGGGACGCACTGAGCTTGCCTTGACCAGACTTTTGCACTTTGAGCCGCGCCACACCCTCGTCAGCTGGAACCGGTGGTGGCGCGATCGCTTCGCCAAAAAGATCGAACTGAGGAATAAACGTCATCGTTGCAGCTATTAGAAATATGCAGAACCTGAACGATTTTCGCAGAGGCGAGACATAGCCGCCACCCCATGGCCACAGCGGTTCGCGGTCCATGCCAACTTATTACTTATATTTTCAATTGAAGATTTTTTATGTAATATACGATTTCCATGCCAAAAACCATTGCCGCGGAACCCAAAGCCCAGCCCAAGCACCTGCTGCTGGAACTGCTGCTGGCCAGCGGCGACAACCCCCTACCGGTCGGCCACGCCGTGGCGGCGGGCGCAGTGTTCGCCATCAGCGAAAACCACGTCCGCGTCACGCTCGCCCGCCTGGCCGCACAAGACATGGTGCTGGCCACCGAGCGCGGCGCCTACCGCCTGGGCCCGGCAGCGCAAGGGCTGGCGCAAGACGTAGGCAACTGGCGCCAGGCCGCGCAGCGGCTGCGCCCCTGGACGGGTCAGTACGTGGCCGTGCACTGCGGAGCACTTGCGCGCAGCGACCGCACAGCCACCCAGCAACGCGAGCGCGCCCTGCACCTGCTGGGTTTTGCGGAGCTGCAGCGCGACTTCTATCTGCGCCCCGACAACATCGAGACCGACATTGCCGCCATCCGCCAGCGCTTGCTCACCCTGGGACTGGAGGCATCCGCCGTGGTGTGCAGCTGCAGTTCGTTCGACGCAGCCACCGAAACCGCCATCGACGCCTTGTGGGACGGCACCGTCCTCAACGAAGGCTACCGCGCCACCCAGCAGCGCCTTCAGGACTGGCTGGCTGGTGCCGCGCGCCTGCCCACCGCACAGGCCGCACGCGAATCCTTCTTTTTGGGCGGCGCGGCCATCCGCCAGTTGGTGTACGACCCGCTGCTGCCCGAACCCATGGTGGACGGCGCGCTGCGCCAGGCTTTTATCGACAGCGTGCACGCCTTCGACGACGCAGGCCGCGCCATCTGGAACCGCTTTTACGACACCCTGTCCGCCCCCGACACCGCCAGCCGCAAGGCGCGTTTGCGTGTCGCCTGATTGCCCCTCCTGGAGAACTTGCTATGAACGCCCTTGACGACACCCCCCTGAACACCCGCTACCTGGCCAACACCCATGTGGTCGAGAACGTGTCCTGCGAGCTGGCCGACTACAACATGTACGCCCAGGACACCGCCCTGCGCGAGGCGGTACAGCGTGAGGGCGCGGCGTGGGCCGAAGCCGAACTGCTGCAGTTCGGCCAGCTGACCGGCTCGGCGAACTACCTGGAGCAGGGCAACCTGGCCAACAAGTACCAGCCCGAGCTGGACACGCACGACCGCTTTGGCAACCGCATCGACCTGGTGAAGTTCCACCCGGCTTACCACCAGTTCATGGGCACAGCCATCGAGCATGGCCTGCATTCCTCACCCTGGACCGACCCGAAAGACGGCGCCCATGTGGCACGCGCGGCGGGCAACTACCTGCACACCCAGGTGGAGGCGGGCCACGGCTGCCCTATCACCATGACCTTTGCCGCTATCCCCGCACTGCGCCTACAGCCCGACTTGGCGGCCGTATGGGAACCCAAAATCACCGCCCGCGTGTACGACCCGCGCAACGTGCCCACCGAGCAAAAGCAGGGCCTGACGATCGGCATGGCCATGACCGAGAAGCAAGGCGGCTCGGACGTGCAGGCCAACAGCACGCGCGCCTACCCTGTGGGCCAGGGCGGCCCCGGCCAGGCCTATGAGCTGGTGGGCCACAAGTACTTCGTCTCGGCGCCGATGTGCGACGCCTTCCTGGTGCTGGCGCACACCGACAAGGGCCTGTCGTGCTTCCTGCTGCCGCGCTGGCGCCCGGACGGCAGCAAGAACCCCATGCAGGTGCTGCGTCTGAAGAAAAAGATGGGCAACGCCTCCAACGCGTCGAGCGAGACCGAGCTGCGCGGCGCCCTGGCTTGGATGGTGGGAGAGGAAGGGCGCGGCGTGCGCAACATCATCGAAATGGTGGCCATGACGCGCTTTGACTGCATGGTCGGCTCAAGCGCCGGCATGCGCATGGCCCTGTCGCAGGCGCTGCACCACTGCGCGCACCGCAGCGCCTTTGGCGCACGCTTGAATGAGCAGCCGCTGATGCAGAACGTGCTGGCCGACCTGGCGTTGGAGAGCGAGGCAGCAATGACCTTATCCATGCGCATGGCACGCGCGCTGGACCATCGCGAAGACCGCCACGAAGACCTGCTGGTGCGCCTGGTGACCGCCGTGGGCAAGTACTGGATCTGCAAGCGCACCCCCGGCCACGCCTACGAAGCCATGGAATGCATCGGTGGCAGCGGCGTAATGGAAGACAGCATGTTCCCGCGCCTGTACCGCGAAGCCCCCGTCAACGCCATTTGGGAAGGCAGCGGCAACATCCAATGCCTGGACGTGCTGCGCGCCATGGGCAAGACGCCCGAGGTGGTGGAAACCTTCTTTGCAGAGCTGCGTCCCACGCAAGGCCAGAACGCGCTGCTCGACCAGCAGGTGCGCGATTTGGGCAAGGAACTTGCCGACACCGCCGACCTGCAATACCGCGCTCGCCATATCGTCGAACGCATGGCGCTGGCATTACAGGCGTCGCTCCTGGTGCGCAGCGCCCCCGCCTTTGTGGCCGACGCTTTCTGCGCCTCACGCCTGGCGCCTGCGCGGGATTTCAACTACGGCGCGCTGCCGCGCGGCGTGGATGTGCAGGCCATCATCGAGCGCGCCACGCCGCACGTCGGATAACCCCGGCCGGGTCAGCGGCATGCCCATGAGGTATGCGGCCACACCTGCTCCCTGCCTCACAATGGGTCGCTTTACAGCGGCCCTTTTTGTTTCCCGTGCAGCCGCTCTACGCAAAGGAACACCGTGCTCAAGCTCTACATCGGCAACAAAAACTACTCATCCTGGTCCCTGCGCCCTTGGGTGCTGCTGCGCCAGGCCGGTATTCCCTTCCAGGAAGTGCTGGCGCGCTTTGACAGCTTCGACGCCGACTCGAAGTTCAAGGCCACTCTGGCTGGCATTTCTCCCACCGGCAAAGTACCAGTGCTGGTCGATAGCGACCTGACGGTATGGGACACCTTGGCCATTGCCGAATATCTGGCCGAGACCCACCCCGACAAACAACTCTGGCCGCAAGACAAAGCCGCCCGCGCCCAAGCCCGCAGCGTCACAGCCGAAATGCACAGCGGCTTTGCCGCCCTGCGCGGTGCCTGCCCGATGAACATCGAGGCCCAATTGCACGACACTGGCGCCCTGCTCTGGCGCGACCGCCCTGCCGTACGCGCCGACGTGCAGCGCCTGATCGACATGTGGAGCAGCCTGTTGACGCAGTACGGCGGCCCGATGCTGTTTGGCCAGTTCACTATCGCCGATGCTTTTTACGCCCCGGTGTGCATGCGCCTGTCCCGCTATGGCTTGCCAGTGCCCGCGCACATTGAGGCGTATATCGAGCGCGTGGAGCAACTGCCTGCTATGCAGGAATGGATTGCAGCGGCGCAGGCCGAGCAGGATTTCCGCGAGTTTGAAGAGCCGTACCGATTGGCGCGCTGAGGCAATCGGTCTCGCTTGACCGCTGCGCAATGCGGCACATGTAGCACCTATGCGCTACATTGACCAAGCAGTAAGAGCAGCCATGTCCACCACCACGATCCGCCTTGAAGACGACCTAAAAACTCGCATCAACGCCGCTGCAGCACAAGCAGGCAAGACTGCCCATGCCTTCCTCCTCGACACCCTGGCGCAGACGGTGGAGCAGGTGGAACTGGACAACAGCTTTCACGCCCTGGCCGACGAGCGCTGGGCCCGCATTCGCGCCACGGGCCGGGCGGTGGATTGGGAAGATGCCAAGGCCTACCTGAGCGCTCGCGCCGAAGGGGGCACCCAAGCAAGCCCGCAGCCCGCACGCCGGGAGAGGCATGACCCGCATCGAGCTAGCGCCCCAAGTTCTCGACGACTTCGACCGTTTCTTTGACCACATTGCCCAGCACGATCCCAAATCCGCCCCAGAGCGCATCGGCGGCATTCTGGAGACCTTGCAAATTCTCTCGCACAGCCCCCCCAAATCGGGCGACCCGTGCAAGGCGGTAAGCGGGCGTTGGTCATAGGCCGCTCATCACGGGGATACTTGGCGCTGTACCACTGCGTGGCGGCTATCGACACCGTCTTCGTGCTGGCGCTGCGCAGCCAGAGGGAATCCGGCTTCAAACGTTAGCGATCCAGCCGGCCCCGCCCGGACTCCGCGCCGAAGAAACTTGCGTC
>JBQMQB010000201.1:0-4872 GCA_052172715.1 Giesbergeria sp.
CAATCGACGGCAGCATCAGCGTGTAAATCCACACGCCAAAGCCCGAGAGCAACCCGGCCAGCGCGCCCACACGCGTGCCGCCGCGCCAATACATACCGCCCAGCAACGCCGGCGCAAACTGGGCCACTGCCGCAAAGCTGATAAGGCCGATGCTGGCCAACGCATACGCATCGCCCGCCAACTGAAAATACACGTAGCCCAGCAGCAGCACACCCACGATGGCGGCGCGGCGAATGGCCAACAGCGCCCGCGTGAAATCACGCGTCTGGTGTGCGCTGCCAAGCAACCGAAGGCGCAGCAACAACGGCAGCGCAAGCTCGTTGCTGACCATGGTGGAGACCGCCACGGTCTCGACAATCACCATGCCCGTAGCGGCCGACAACCCGCCTACAAACACAAACAGCGCCAGCGCGTTCTGCCCGGAAGACATGGGCAGCGAGAGCACAAAATGCTCGGGGTTTTGCGCACCGTTGAAGTACAGCAGCCCACCCAAGGCAATCGGCAGCACAAACAGATTGATAAGCAGCAGGTAGAGCGGAAACATCCAGCTCGCTCGGCGCACATGGTCTTCGTGCACGTTCTCCACCACCATCACCTGGAACTGGCGCGGCAGCACCATGGCAGCGCACATCGCCAGCACCATCAGCCCAAGCCACTGCGCCCAGGAAAAGGCCCCGCCTTGTTCGGGCCGCAGCAGCGCCGCCAATTCCGGGCGTGCCTGCGCCTGCGCGAAGATGTCGCCCAGCCCGTTGAACAGGCCGTAGACCACGAACGCGCCGACACACAGAAACGCCAACAGCTTGACCAGCGACTCAAAGGCAATGGCCGCCACCATGCCTTCGTGGCGCTCGGTGGTGTCCAGGTGGCGCGCACCGAAAACGATGCCAAAGCCGGCCAGCGCAATCGCCACATAGAAAGCGCTGTCCTGGCTCCAGTGCGGGTGCGAAGGCAGGAAGGTACTGCCCGTCGTCAGCAGCAGGTAGCCCGACGACACCGCCTTGAGCTGCAGCGCAATGTAGGGGACGATGCCCACCACCGCGACCAGCGTGACCAGCGCTGCCAGCAACTGGCTCTTGCCGTAGCGGCTGGCGATGAAGTCGGCAATGGAGGTGATGCGGTGCGTCTTGGCGATGCGGATCATCTTGCGCAGCAGCGTCCAGCCCAGCACCATAGCCAGCGTGGGGCCGAGGTAAATCGGCAGGAACCACACGCCGCCCGTGGCCGCACGCTCCACGCTGCCGAAGTAGGTCCAGGCGGTGCAGTAGACCGCCATGGACAGGGCGTACACCCAAGGCCTGGCGATCACCGAGCGGCGCGCGGCGGCCCGGCGGTCGGCCCAATAGGCCACGCCCACCAGCAGCAGCAAATAGGCAAGTGACGTGCCTATGACGAGCGGCGCTGGCAGCATGGCGTTCATTCCCGCGCCTGCTTTGCGGGGTCGTTTGGCAGGACGGGCGCGGGTTGCTCAAAGGCCGGGCGCGACTCCATCCACCAGGCCACGGTGGCAATCGTGCTGCCCCAGATGACAAACAGCGCCAGCGGGAACAGCGGGATTCCGGCGACACTGATGTCGCGGTCCCACAAGGCCAGCAGCGGAAAATTAAGCAGCAACCAGACGGCAGCAAACAGAGCACCGAGGCGCTGAGAACGCAGGGAGTGGCTCACGGCAATCTCCGGTCAATCGGCAGCGCACAGCAGGGGCGCGGCGCCCACCATTGTGGACCAGCCACTTACCCGCGACTTACTTCCCAGCGCCACGCTGCGGCTTTGGGCCGCGCTTCATATGCGCTTGGCGCGAAATGGCGAAATCCAGAAAAAACTTGCACCAGATGGTGCTGCCAGCCATGGCGGTCCAGGTGTTGTAGTCCAGCTGACCCAGCAGCACGCCAAAAATTACGACTGCGGCCACACACCCGGCAATGAGGTTCACCAGCATCACGTACGGAGCGATCTTCTCCGGGTTGGGCGGGGACTCACCGCGCTTGAGCGCCACCTCCGAAAAATCACGGCGCAAGGCAATCCGCCAGGCCCGTCGAAACCAGAAAAAGGCAATCGGGAAGAGCGCAATAAACAGAATCCACGTCAGGGCGACGCTGACATCAAACACCATGCAAAACTCCCGTGACCGCTCGCCGCTGGTCAGGCGCGGCGGGTGGAATACTCAGTGAAAAGGCTCTGTTGGTTCAGCACCAACAGAGCCTTGATTGTGAGGGTTGGGAGTGCAGACCCACAGGCCCGCGCTCCCAACGACTGACTTAGTGCGAGCCGCCAACCAGCTTGGAGCCGCGCGGAATCCGCACGGACTCCACCATGGCCTGGATGTGGGCCGGTGGCTCTGCCGTGACCTTGTCCACCAGGAAGGCGACAAGGAAGTTCACCGCAGCACCCACTGCACCAATGGCCTCAGGCGTGATGCCAAAGAAGCTGTTGGCACCGCCGATGAGCCCCAGGTACTCGGTACCCTTGATGAAGAAGATACCCTTGTGTGCGAACACATAGAACAGGGTGAAGAACAGGCCGGCGATCATGCCTGCCATGGCGCCTTCCTTGTTCATCTTCTTGCTGAAGATACCCATCATGATGGCCGGGAACAATGAGCTGGCCGCAATACCAAAGGCCAGCGCCACCGTTCCCGCCGCAAAGCCTGGCGGATTGAGCCCCAGGTAACCTGCCACCACAATCGCAACCGCCATCGAGACCTTGCCGGCGAGCAGCTCGTTCTTCTCGCTGATTTGCGGGTTGAACACGGTCTTCACGAGGTCATGCGACACCGCCGAAGAGATGGCCATCAGCAAGCCGGCCGCCGTAGACAGCGCCGCAGCCAGACCACCCGCCGCCACCAAGCCGATCACCCAATTAGGGAGCAGCGCGATTTCGGGATTGGCCAGCACGATGATGTCGGGGTTGACCATCAGCTCATTGCCCTTCCAGCCCGCAGCAGCGGCCTTGTCAAGCACGGCCTTGTCCTTGGTCTTGTCGTTGTAGTACTGGATACGGCCATCGCCGTTCTTGTCTTCCCACTTCAGCAGACCCGTCTTTTCCCAGCGGTTCATCCAGTCAGGCTGTGTGTCGGCCTTGATGCTGGCCTCCGGGGCAAACAGGTCGCCGCCCGCCTTCACCGCGGTGTTCACCGTGGCATGCAGGTTCAACTTGGCCATGGCGCCCACAGCAGGTGCCGTGGTGTACAAGATGGCGATGAACACCAGTGCCCAGCCTGCCGATGCACGTGCGTCTTTCACCGAGGGAACGGTAAAGAATCTCATGATGACGTGCGGCAAACCTGCCGTGCCGATCATCAGGGAAAGCGTGTACATGAACATGTTCAGCTTGCTGCCCGGAACGGAGGTCGTGTATTTGCCGAACCCGAGGTCCGTCACCACGCTGTCGAGCTTGGCCAGCAGCGTCATGTCGGTGCCGCGGTAGTTGCCGCCCAGCCCAATCTGCGGCAGCACATTGCCAGTAAGTGCCAGCGAGATGAAGATGGCAGGCACCGTGAACGCCAGAATCAGCACCACGTACTGCGCGACCTGGGTGTAGGTGATGCCCTTCATGCCGCCAAACACGGCGTAGGCAAACACGATGCCCATGCCCACATAGATGCCGGTCTCAGAAGTCACGCCCAGAAAGCGCGAGAACGCCACGCCCACACCGGTCATCTGGCCGATGATGTAGGTGAGCGAGGCAATCAACAGGCACACGACGGCAATGGTGCTGGCCGTCTTCGAATAGAAGCGGTCCCCAATGAACTGTGGCACCGTGAACTTGCCGAACTTGCGCAGATAGGGCGCCAGCAACATAGCCAGCAGAACGTAGCCGCCCGTCCAGCCCATGAGGAACAGCCCACCGCCGTAGCCCATGTTCGAGATGAGGCCAGCCATCGAGATGAACGACGCCGCGCTCATCCAGTCGGCCGCTGTTGCCATACCGTTGGTGATCGGGTGGACGCTGCCGCCCGCGGCGTAGAACTCACTCGTCGAACCGGCGCGCGCCCAGATGGCGATGCCGATGTAGAGCGCAAAGCTCAGTCCGACGAAGATGTAAATGGTGGTTTGGAGATCCATGATGGGTCAGCCTTTACTCTTCTTGTACGTTGAACTTGCGGTCAATCTGACCCATCTTCCTGCCGTAATAGAAAATCAGCACGATGAAGATGTAGATGGACCCCTGCTGGGCGAACCAGAAGCCCAGCGGATAGCCACCCAGATGGATGTTGTTCAGCATGTCTGCGAACAGGATGCCGGCACCGAACGACACGAGAAACCAGATGACCAATATCTTGAACAACAGGCTTAGCGTGGCTTTCCAGTAGGCGTGACTGCCAAGGTCTTCCTTCATGTAGTCCCCTTTTTTAGGTTCAGAAACACAGCGGAAAACCCGCTGCCCAGGAGCACTCGCGGACCCAACCAAACGAGTGCGTAATGCACTGTTACGGCGCATCCTTACATTTAACTTATAAAAATTGCCCTTCGCGCGTTTAGAAGCCAAAGGCAAGGGAAAACACCGACCCGGTAACCCGACCACCAGCCGCCAACGTGACTCCACGTACGCGCAAACCCGAATAGGGTTGCACCCACAAAACCCGCGGCATGCCGCGCAAGGGCATGTCGGGGTTAAGGTTTACAGGCGCACGTTGTGGGGCGGTCCGCGCGCCAGCGCCACACCGAAACTACGTCTGGGCCGCCAGCCAAGTGCCGATGCGGGGCCAGAGTTCCCGACTGGCCGGGCGTGACAGCAAGATGCGGTCATGCGTGTAGTCTTCGGCAAAACCCTGCGCACGGCCACACAGCACAAAGCTATTGTCCGAACCGCCGAAGGCTTGCAACAAGGCTTCACAGCCCGCAGCCGGGGCAATGAACCGGTCCCCCGCACCGG
>JBQMQB010000202.1:0-4815 GCA_052172715.1 Giesbergeria sp.
GCCTTCATCTGGGTGCCATGGATTTTGCTGGCATCCATTGCCGCCTGGTTCGGCATGAACGATATTGCCGATGCCAAGGCATCCTTTGCCACGCAGGCCGCCATCTTCCGCCGCAAACACAACTGGTTGATGTGCCTCTTGTACCTTGGCACTTTCGGCTCGTTCATTGGCTACGCAGCAGGCTTCCCGCTGCTGATCAAGAGCCAGTTCCCCGGCGTGAATCCGCTGGCCTACGCCTGGCTTGGTCCCTTGGTGGGTGCTGTGGTTCGGCCTTTCGGTGGCTGGCTGGCGGACAAACTCGGTGGCGCCCGCGTGACTTTGTGGAATTTCGTCGTTATGGCGGTTGCTGTGCTGGGAGTGATCCATTTCTTGCCGCAAAATGGTGTGGGTGGCAGCTTTGCCGGTTTTTTCGTCGGTTTCTTGGTGCTGTTTTTGACAACTGGCATTGGCAACGGCTCCACATTCCGTATGATCCCTGTGATTTTTCTCACCGAAGCCATGCATGGTGTAGACAGCAATGACAGCGTGGCCGTCGCAGCCGCCACCAAAGAAGGCAATACCCTCGGTGCCGCGACGCTGGGCTTTACCGCCGCGTTCGCAGCCTATGGTGGGTTCTTTATTCCCAAGAGCTACGGTAGCTCCATCGCCCTGACGGGCGGGCCTGAAGCTGCACTATGGGTTTTTTCGGCGTTTTATGTCGTGTGTATCGTTGTGACATGGTGGTACTACGCGCGCAAAAACGCCGAGATGCCTTGCTGAATCCCTTTCCCCCCGAATACTAAAAAGGAGCCATCGATGAGCCATTTTCTCGACCGCCTCAACTACTTTTCCAACCCGAAGGAATCGTTTTCTGGTGAGCACGGCGTCACCACCGCCGAAGATCGCACCTGGGAAGACGCTTACCGCAACCGTTGGGCGCACGACAAGATCGTACGCAGTACACACGGCGTGAACTGCACTGGCTCATGTTCGTGGAAGATCTACGTTAAGGGCGGCATCGTCACCTGGGAAACCCAGCAAACCGACTACCCGCGCACCCGTTGGGACATGCCCAACCACGAGCCACGCGGCTGCGCTCGCGGCGCCAGCTACAGCTGGTACTTGTACAGCGCCAACCGCGTCAAGTACCCGATGATTCGCGCGCGCCTGCTCAAGCATTGGCGCGAAGCGCGCCTGACACTGGCGCCTGTCGAGGCCTGGGCTGCCGTGGTGCAAGACGAAGCCAAGCGGCGCGACTACCAGAGCGTGCGAGGCTTGGGCGGCATGGTGCGCTCGACGTGGGATGAGGTTAATGAGCTGATCGTGGCTGCCAACATTTACACCGTCAAGCAGCATGGCGCCGACCGCATCGTCGGCTTCTCGCCTATCCCGGCAATGTCGATGATCAGCTACGCATCTGGTTCGCGCTATCTGTCGCTGATCGGCGGCGTCAACCTGAGTTTTTACGACTGGTATTGCGACCTGCCTCCTAGCAGCCCGCAGGTCTGGGGCGAGCAGACCGATGTGCCCGAGTCGGCCGACTGGTACAACTCCAGCTTCATCATCGCCTGGGGCTCGAACGTGCCGCAGACGCGCACGCCCGACGCCCACTTCTTCACCGAGGTGCGCTACAAGGGATGCAAGACGGTGGCCATCACGCCCGACTATTCCGAAGTTGCGAAACTGTCCGACCTGTGGTTGCACCCCAAGCAAGGCACCGACGCCGCCGTCGCCATGGCCATGGGCCACGTCATCCTGAAAGACTTCTACTTTGGTGGCAACGGCCAGCCGCGCTCGGCCTACTTTGACGACTACGCGCGCCGCTACACCGACCTGCCGATGCTGGTGATGCTCAAAGAGCACACCTTGGAAGACGGCAGCATCTGCTTGGTGCCTGACCGCTATGTGCGCGCCAGTGACTTTGCCGATCAGCTCGGTCAGGACAACAACCCCGACTGGAAAACTGTCGCTTTTGATGCGCAGGGTCAGGTGGTTACGCCGCAGGGCGCCATTGGTTTCCGCTGGGGCCCGGACGGCCGCGCCGACACCGGCCAGTGGAACCTTGAAGCCAAGGAAGCACGCGATGGCAATGAGGTTTCGCTCAAGCTGTCCGTAATGGAGGGCGAAGGCGGCGTGGAGAACGCCGCCACCGCCCATGCGCAGGTGGGGTTTCCGTATTTTGGCGGCGTCCACCATGAGCACTTCCCCAACAACGAGCAAAGCGATGTGCTGGTGCGCACCGTGCCCGTGCAGCGTATTGCTGTGGGCAGCGGTGAAGTGTTGGTCGCCACAGTGTTTGACCTGCAAGTGGCGCAATACGGCATTCCTCGCGGACTTCCGGGTGAACTGGCGGCCGCCAGCTTTGACGACAACACGCCCTACACCCCGGCCTGGCAAGAGCAGATCACCGGTGTGTCCCGCGACCAGATCATCACGGTGGCGCGCCAGTTTGCCGAAAATGCGCACAAGACCGAAGGCCGCTCCATGGTCATCATCGGCGCTGGCATGAACCACTGGTACCACAGTGACATGAACTACCGCAGCGTCATCAACATGCTGATGATGTGCGGTTGCATTGGCAAGAGCGGCGGTGGCTGGTCGCATTACGTGGGCCAGGAAAAGCTGCGCCCGCAGACTGGCTGGACGCCGCTGGCCTTTGCGCTCGACTGGATCCGCCCACCGCGGCAGATGAACGGCACGAGCTTTTTCTACGCCCACACCGACCAGTGGCGCTATGAAAAACTGGGCGTGGACGAAGTGTTGTCGCCGCTGGCCGACAAAAAATTGTATGGCGGCAGCATGATCGACTACAACGTGCGCGCCGAGCGCATGGGTTGGTTGCCCAGCGCACCGCAATTGCAGACGCACCCCATGCAGGTGGTCAAGGATGCCCAGGCCGCAGGCATGGACCCCAAGGACTACACCGTCAAATCGCTCAAGGACGGCTCTTTGAGGCTCAGCTGCGAAGACCCGGACCACCCGGCCAATTGGCCGCGCAACATGTTTGTCTGGCGTTCGAACATCATTGGTTCGTCGGGCAAGGGGCACGAATATTTCCTCAAGCACCTGCTGGGCACCACCAACGGCGTGCAATGCAAGGATCTGGGCATTGAAGAGGGCAAGCCCCAAGAGGTGGTCTGGCACGACAAGGCGCCCGAGGGCAAGCTCGACCTGCTGGTCACGCTCGACTTCCGCATGAGCACCACCTGTCTGTACTCGGATATCGTGCTGCCGACCGCCACCTGGTACGAGAAGAACGACCTCAACACCAGCGACATGCACCCCTTCATCCATCCGCTGTCTACGGCGGTGGACCCGGTGTGGCAGTCCAAGAGCGATTGGGAAATCTACAAGGGTTTTGCCAAGCGTTTCAGCGAGCTGTGCGAAGGCCAGTTGGGGGTTGAGAAAGAAATGGTGCTCACGCCCATGCAACACGACTCGCCGGGCGAGCTGGCGCAGGCGTTTGACGTGAAAGACTGGAAGCGCGGCGAGTGCGAACTCATTCCCGGCAAGACCGCGCCGCAGATGCAGGTGATAGAGCGCGACTACCCCAACCTCTACAAGCGTTTCACCGCCGTGGGCCCGCTGCTCAAACAAATCGGCAATGGTGGCAAGGGCATTTCGTGGAACACCGAAATCGAAGTGACGCAGCTTGGCCAGTTGAGTGGTGTGGTGACCGAGCCTGGCGTGACGCAGGGCATGCCCCGCATCAACAGCGATATCGACGCTTGCGAAATGGTGCTGCAATTGGCGCCCGAGACCAACGGCCATGTAGCGGTGAAGGCCTGGGCGGCGCTGGGCAAGCAGACCGGGCGCGACCACACGCACCTGGCGCTGCACCGCGAAGACGAGAAGATTCGTTTCCGCGACATCCAGGCGCAACCGCGCAAGATCATCAGCTCGCCGACCTGGAGCGGCATTGAATCGGAGACCGTGTCGTACAACGCCGGCTACACCAACGTGCACGAGTACATCCCGTGGCGCACGCTGACAGGCCGCCAGCAGTTCTACCAGGACCACGCATGGATGCGGGCGTTTGGCGAGGGCTTTGCCAGCTACCGGCCGCCGGTGAACCTGAAGGCGACGGCGGGTGTGCACAACATTCGCAGCAACGGCAACGCCGAGATTTTGCTGAACTTCATCACGCCACACCAAAAGTGGGGCATCCACTCGACCTACACCGACAACCTGATCATGCTCACGCTTAGCCGGGGCGGACCGATCGTCTGGCTCAGCGAGGACGACGCCAAGGCGATTGGAGTCGAAGACAACGACTGGATCGAAGCCTACAACGTCAACGGTGCGCTTACTGCGCGCGCCGTGGTCAGCCAGCGCGTCAAACCCGGCATGGTGATGATGTACCACGCACAGGAAAAGATCGTGAACACACCGGGCTCGGAGATCACCGGGCACCGTGGTGGTATTCACAACTCGGTCACGCGCGTGGTGTTGAAGCCCACCCACATGATTGGCGGCTACGCACAACTGTCCTACGGCTTTAACTACTACGGAACCATCGGCACCAACCGCGACGAATTTGTTGTAGTGCGAAAGATGGAAAAAGTGGACTGGCTGGACACGCCACGAGAAGACGACCGCGCCGTCGTGGTGCAACAACACGGAGAATCGGCATGAAAGTACGCGCACAAATCGGCATGGTGCTGAACCTGGACAAGTGCATCGGCTGCCACACCTGTTCGGTAACCTGCAAGAACGTTTGGACCAGCCGTCCCGGCATGGAGTACGCCTGGTTTAACAACGTCGAGACCAAGCCCGGAATCGGCTACCCCAAGGAATGGGAAAACCAGGACAAGTGGAACGGTGGCTGGGTGCGCA
>JBQMQB010000203.1:0-4810 GCA_052172715.1 Giesbergeria sp.
GTTCATTGACCCTGTTCACATTTATAGCCGACGTTGCCACCGGACCGGTGCGCTGTCCGCCTAGTGCCACCCAAAATTTCGCGGACGCGAAATTCAGAAGAGCGAGTTCTGACCATCGTCACTGTCCCCGCTTCTACTCCCCTTTTTCTTGCGCACAGGGGCAACGTGTGGGGGCGACGGGAGCAGGACAAGGCCGTTGTCCTCGACCTTGAGCCGCGCAAGTGGGTAAACGATCTGCACGGCCTTCAATGCCTTCAAGAACCCTTTCTTGAAGTCTCTGGAAGCCTGGTCGATGTTGTCGGTGTTGAACGAGGAACCGAATTGGCCCATCAAGGATTCCCACCGAATCGGCCTTGTCGGTCTGTCCGTGTAGCTCATTCGGTAGGTGAGCCAGGAATAAATGTCCATCGCCAGCGGCGAACCCCGCAGCGCCTTGTATGCCCGCAAATCAATGGGAATGGGGTGCTCGATCAGCTCACTAAAAAATGGGGCGCTGAGCCTGACGCTCGACTTCCATTTCCCTGCGTCGCGCTCATGCTGCGGAACCCAAATGGCGCGCTCGTCGCCATCGACAGGCGTATCAAGGTCGAACGCTTCTTCATTCTCCAGGTGCAGGCCGTCAGCGATCAGCACATTGCGCAAAACGAAGCCAGGATCGCCAGCAGCTCCGTGTGTCATCTGCGCGGTGATGAGCGAACCAAAAAGGCGCTTCATCTGCTCGGCAACGCGGGTGGACGTTCCACGCTCGCCGCCGCCCGCGCGCAACTCTAAAACGTCTCGCAGGAACTGGCGCAAGGAGTCGCCCAGCTCGATGACCGGCGATTGGTTGCGCACCGCCTCGGTAGCCACCCATGACATAAGCAAGCGCGGGTAGATCCCATAAGGGATTCCGCCCTCGTAGCCCGCCAGGATGCGCAATTTGAAGTCGCCGTTTACGCGCGTAAAAACGTCCGCCTTGGGGTCTTTGTAGGGCATCGTGGCGAGCACCAGGGCGCGGGTCATGTACCCAAGGGTTCCGGCCTGCCGTGCGTCTTCCGCCTCGATGGCGAATTGCTCATCAATAGCGCGGCGCACCCACTCCGGCACGTGCCCTGCCCTATAGTCGATGATCGTTTCTTGCTTCTTTGCCGCCATGGAAAGTTATAATTTTTCTGCCGTTGCAAATGCACTGGCTTGACTACTTACAGCCCGGCATAACCTGCCGGGCTTTTTTTATGGGTCATCGGTCGGTGCTCCGGCGCCGATATGCCGTCGCAAGCAATGCCGCCCCCGCCTCTGCCACCTGGTTCAAACGCGCCTGGTGTGCAGCCTCTGCGTCGGCCTGGCTGCGCTCAACAATTGCAGCAGGCGCGGTAATGGTCGCACGCCTCCACCCACGCGGCAAGCTGCGTTCAATCCCTGTTTCTTCGATTACGCGGGCCTCTTTGTAGCGGTCGAGGGTGTCGCGCATCCGTTGCACCGTCTTCCAAACCGCCTGCCGGGTCACACCAAACTGATCTGCAGCTTCCTGGTTGGAGTAGCTATCCAACATCACTAGGCGCGCTGCCGCAATGCGGTCGGCACTCAAGCTGTCTTTCAGCAAGTGCTGCAGCGCTTCAAACTCTGGGACAGACACAGGAACAAATTCGCCATGCGTCATAAATCACCCCACGTAGACCAAAAATAGAACAACTCGAATCCCCTTGTATGCGCCGCCCCGTCGGGCGGCGCATCACTTCAAACAATCACCGACAGAACATCATCCAAGCGGAACTCGCTGTTGAACGAGCCTTCCAGGCCGCACATGCACGCTGCCAGCAGCAGCGCCCCGGCGCCCTCAGTCGCAAACCGCCCTTCGCGCAGGCCTGCAAATACATGCTTCCCGGCGTTCTCGGCTTTGCGCGCCTGCTCGAAAGGCGTGCGCAGCGCGGCGATGCAGGCGCTTTGCTCTTCGGGTTGCAGGTCGGACAAAACTTCTTCGGGCCGCTGGCCCTCAACTGCCAGACGCTCGTAAATGTCCACCAGCAGGCTAGGAACATCGACGCCTGACGAGCCGCTGGCCAGCATGTCGCGCGTTCGCATGTCCTTTTGGGCAACCGTCGTATTGGCGCCCTTCTCTGCGCCCTTCTTCCCTGCCTTGGGTGCCTTGGGCTTGACCTCGTCGCGCACAGCCAGCGCCTTGGCGCGGGCATCTTCCTTGCCCCGCGTCTTCTTCAAATCGTCCACCAATTCTTTCGCCTTGGCGGGGTTGACCTTCTCCACTTGGCGCACGGTGGAAATCACTTCGGCGTCGGCGCTGATGGACTCATTGACCAGCCGTTTTGCCTGCTCCGGCAGGTGCAGCAGCGAAAGCATTTTGGACAGCCAGGGGCGGCCTTTGTTGTGGCGTTCCAAGACCGCTTCGACCGAACCCAGCGTATCCAGGTCACGCTGAATCTTGCGGGCTTCCTCGATTTGGGTGAGGTTCTTGCGGTGTGTGTTCTCCGCAAACTGCAGATCCTCCGCTTCTTCGTCGGTCAGCTCCTTGGCCTTTGCGCGCAGCGTGGCCAGGCCTTGCAAGCGCGCAGCGCGCACGCGCCGTTCACCGGCCACCAGCCGGAACGGCTTGGGGTGTCCTGCGGGCATGACGCGCAGGAAAATGGCCTGAATCTGCATCTTGGCCAGGCTTGCCCCCAACTCCGACAATCCTTGCTCGTCGTCCTCGAATTCTTCGCGTACCTGACCGATGATTTCCACGTCATCGAGGTTCACCGCAAATTCCGGCATTTCTGCATCACCAAACAATGCATCAATGCCCGTGCCCATGGCACCGCCTGCGCCCAGCATGAGGCCAGCCCCTGCAAAGGCGTTGGAGCCCGCTGCCTTGGCCTTCATCGGGGCCTTCTTCGCGGCTACGGCCGCTGGAGCGCCCTGCCCCATCTTTTTGCTCGTCAACGTCTTGGCGTTCATTTCCCCATCCTCCCCAAAATTGATGCACAAGCCGCGCGCCACTCCTGCGCAGCCTTCAAATGTCCGTCGCCCCTGGTGGCAACCCACACAGGACGGCGCAGCGCAATTGCTTTGCGAACCGGCGCGCGTTCGGGCAGCACCTCGGGCAAGATCGCGGCCCCGTACTGGGCGCGAAGCGATGCAAGTCCCTCGCGTTCCTCGGTGCTGCGGTTGTTCGTTTTGACCGGCAGAATGCCGATGTGACGAAGACGCGGATTGAACCCCTGCGTGCGGACGATGTGAATCGTCTGCAGCAAGTCGGCCACGCCCGCCAGCTCATACAAGCCAACGGAAACCGGCGTCACCACATAGTCAGCAGCGGCCAGCGAAGCCATGAGACGCACGCCCAGCAAAGGCGGCGTATCCAGCAGGCACAAATCAAAGTCGCCTGCAAACTGCCGCAGGGCAGGGCCAGGGCGGCGGATCACTTCGTTTTCGGCCTTGTCGATGGAGAGGAGGGCGTTATCGGCGCGGATGATCGCCAGCCGGTCTGTGATGTACTCCGGCCCCTCCTGCGGCGCTGCAGCGTCGTACAACCGGGAAGCCAATAAGCCAGGTTCTGCGTCATCGCCAGCCGGGAAGCTCAGGGACAAACTGCCTTGCTTGTCCATATCCACCAGCAGCACACGCAACCCCGCCTCGATGGCGGCATAGGCCAGGTGCACGGTCAACGTGCTCTTGCCTACGCCGCCTTTCTGATTCGCAATCGCAAGAATTTTCATGTTCGGCTCGACTAATTAATTTATAAGTTTTGCAGAGGGGGTAGGGCGGTGTACCACAGTTCGCAACCTTTTTAGGTTGTCAAGGCAGATTTTCGCCTCCGCGAAATTTCCGCCCTCGCACTCAGTACGGCAAATCGTCATCCATGTCCGGGGGCAGGGCGCCCACCGGTTGCGGCTCGTTTCCTTGGCCTTGCGGCTGGCGAGAACCGCCCCCTGCGCCCTCTGGGCGAGCGCCAAGCGGCTGGACAGCATCGGCGCGGATCTCCGTGCTGTAGCGTTCGATGCCTTGCTTGTCCGTCCATTTGCGCGTGCGCAAGAAACCCTCGACATAGATCTGACGACCTTTGCCCAGGTACTCACGCACAAAGTCGGCTTGCTGCCGGTAGCACACGATGCTGTGCCACTCGGTGTGCTCCTTTCGCTCCTGCGTGCTTCGATCCGTCCAACCCTCGGTGGTCGCAAGGCGGAAGTGCGCCACCGGATCACCGTTGGGCATCGTGCGGCACTCGGGCGCGTTTCCGATGTTGCCCATCAGCATTACTTTGTTCAAAGAGGCCATTTTTCCTACTCCGTTGCGTGATGGCCCGATACCGGGCCGGGTTGAAATTCAGAACAAGCCCAATCGCTTGCGCACGCTCTCGCGCACCTCGGCAAGCGGCTTGGGTGAAAAATGAAAGTCCAGTTCGAAGCCCAACAGCAGCAGCTCCGACAGATCGACATAGCCCAGTTCGGCCATCTGGTAGTCAGCGTTCAAGAGGGCGAAAGCAAACACTTGCTCGACACCCCCGCCCACGTCTTTCTCCAGCACCCACACATCAGACGCACCCAGGAAGTAGTGCAGGTACACCGTCTGTGCAGCATCGGAATCCTCCTGCCCGCCAATCACCGGCATGGCTTCGATGCGTTGCGCGAGGTCCGCCGCAACCCTCTGAAAAAATTCACTTTCTTCGCTGCCGCTCATCAAAGATTGAAGTGAGGCCCACTGTGGCCACCCCATAAAACGTGCGATGGGTTGCGCTTGGTCATTGACGGAAATCGCTTGGTTCGTCATAAGAGTTCCTTTTCGATGGCTTGACTAGGTTTCTTGTATATGGTGATTTCTTCGTTCACCATGGTATAGA
>JBQMQB010000204.1:0-4800 GCA_052172715.1 Giesbergeria sp.
ACCTGCACGCCGCCGTGTCCATGCTTAGCCGCACCCACGGCCAAACCGCCAGCCCGACCACTGTGGGCAAGGAGCTGGCCAACGTGCTGGTGCGTCTGCAGGCAGCGGCCGAGCGCATCGCCAGCGTCAAAATTTTGGCCAAAATGAACGGCGCCGTGGGCAACTACAACGCCCACCTGGCCGCCTGGCCGGGCTTTGACTGGGAAGCCTTCAGCCGCAACGTGATTGAAACGCCCGAGCCCGTGGGCCTGGGCCTCACGTTCCAGCCGTATTCCATCCAGATCGAGCCGCACGACTACATGGCCGAGCTGTTTGACGCCGTGGCGCGCGCCAACACCATCCTCATCGACCTCTCGCGCGACATCTGGGGCTACGTGAGCCTGGGCTACTTCAAGCAGCGGCTGAAGGCCGGCGAAATTGGCTCGTCCACCATGCCGCACAAGGTCAACCCGATTGACTTCGAGAACGCAGAGGGCAACCTGGGCCTGGCCAACGCGCTGCTGCGCCACCTCTCGGAAAAGCTTCCCATCAGCCGCTGGCAGCGGGACCTGACCGACAGCACCGTGCTGCGCAACATCGGCGTGGCTATGGGCTACGCCACGCTGGCCTATGGCTCGCTGCTGACCGGCCTGAACAAGCTTGAACTGAACGAGGCCGCCCTGGCCGAGGATCTGGACGCCGCCTGGGAAGTGCTGGCCGAACCCATCCAAACGGTGATGCGCCGTTACGGCGTGCCCGGTGCTTACGAAAAGCTCAAAGAAGTCACCCGCGGCCAGACCGTGACGCGCGAGGCGCTGCATGGCCTGATTGCCACCCTGGAAATTCCACAGCCCGAGAAAGAGCGGCTGCTGGCGATGACGCCGGGCAGCTACGTGGGCATGGCGGTGGCGCTGGCACGTCGGGTGTAATTTTCAGACCTTTCAGGCCGTTGTCGCTTGATAGGCATCTATTTGTAGCTCTATTTTTTATAGTGAAAGGGCGGCGGCGCAAGGGCCTTGCCGCGCACCGCGCCCATGGCCACAAAATCCACCATTTTCAAGGCGAACCTCGCGATCGCCGACATTGACCACAGCTACTACGCCGACCATGCGCTCACCTTGGCGCGCCACCCGAGCGAGACCGACGAACGCATGATGGTGCGCCTTGCAGCGCTGGCGCTCAACGCGCACCTGCTGCAGGACCTGTGCCAGGGCGATGCCACCCTGGCCTTTGGCGCCGGCCTGTCTGACCCGGACGACCCCGACGCTTCGCTGACCGATTTCACCGGCAGGAAGCGCGTCTGGATCGAGGTCGGCCAGCCCGAGGACAAACCGCTCACACGCGCCTGCAGCAAGGCCGATGTGGTGCGCGTCTACGCCTTTGGCCATGCGGCCGACATCTGGTGGCGTGGCATCGAAACCAAGCTCACGCGCCTGGCCAGGCTGGAAGTCTGGCGCCTGCCGTCCGAACAGGCCCAAGAACTTGCCGCCCTGGCCGAGCGCAGCATGCAGCTGCAGGCCACGCTGCAGGAAGGCGCCATCACCATGAGTAGCCAGCGCGGCAGCGTGCACATCGAGCCAGTGCGCTGGAAGTAAAGCGGCAAAGGGAGCGCGAAAAAACCTGCGCATCAGCGCGGCATCAGCGCGCCGCAGTTCCAGCACTGCTCGAAACCGCCCTCCACCAACTCGCCGCAGGCCGGGCAATGCCAGCGTCGCTGCGGCAGCCGATTCAGCTCATCGAGCAGCGCCAGAGCGCGGTCCTTGTGCTCTGCATGCGCAAGCCAGATTTCGGGCAGACATTCGTGTGGCGGCAGTTCGCCCGCCGCCGCGCCCAGGTACAGGCGCTGCACCGTCGCCGGCATGCCGGCTTCGCTAAGCAGGTCGGCCCACAGCATGGCCATGGCAGCATTGGGCGCACGGAGCAGGCGTTGCATGGGACGGGGCTTTCGAAAAAGGGTTCGGACGCCAAACGGGCGCAGCGTCCTTCGACCGGGTGCGGGGGCACCTCTCGTCTCCCCCGACTATGCGCGCAGTGCCAGCACTGTGGTGCATGGCCCGCACAGCCGGAGAAAAAGCTTGTGCTCCTACAGCGGCGCAGCGCGCGCGGTGTTACAAAGGCACATGAACGATCCACGCCGCCTCAAAATCGGTTTGTCCGCCTGCTTTCAGTACGCAGACCCGGCCCGCCCCCTGTTCACCGGAAAAACGCTGCAGTACGTGGAGCAGTCGATTGCCCACTGGATCATGTCGGCCGGCGCCATGGTGGTCATGGTGCCCTGCCTGACCGGAGACACCGCACGCGGCGACGTCACGCTCGACCACTATGCAGAGTGGCTTGACGGCGTGGTCATGCACGGCGGCGCCGACGTATGGCCAGGAAACTACGGCGAAGAGCCGCTGCGCGAAGAGTGGATCGGCGACCGCACGCGCGACCTCTACGACCTGGCCGTGGTCAAAGCCTTTGCCAAGGCCGGCAAGCCGGTTTTTGGCGTCTGCCGCGGCCTCCAGCTGATCAATGTGGCCTTTGGCGGCGCGCTCTACCAGGACCTTCAGACCCAACACCCTGGCGCGCAGCAGCACCGCAACGCGACCACCTACGACAAGCACTTTCACGACATCAACATCGTGCCCGGCACGCACCTGGCAGAGCTCTACCAGGACAAGCTGCACGCGCGCGTCAACAGCATCCACCACCAGGGCATCAAGCGGGTGGCGCCCGATTTCGTCGTTGAAGCCCTGAGCGAGCCCGACGGCGTGCCCGAAGCCATACGCCTGCAACCCGCGCCTGGCCGCGGATACATCGCGGCGACGCAGTGGCACCCCGAGTTCCACCGTGGGGACGCGCAGACGCTGGACGACACGGCCATCCTCAAAGATTTCCTCGCCGCTTGCACCACCGCACGCGCCCAGCCTTTGCCGGGTCGCAGCCCGCATCCCCTGCGCGACCGGGCCACCGGACTGCTGCGCCAAACCTTGCTGCGCAAGAAAACCTGATTTCTTGTTATTTTGCCCCGCTGCGCTTATTGAACGGGCGTCAACAGCTCTCATATTAATAGCAATTCAGAGCATCAGGGCTGTCCACTGCGCAACAGCGCACGTGCGCCGCCTGCGGTACAAAGCCATCTCGCGCGCCTTCTGGGCAGCACCCAACCCCTGCGGCCCGACAAGGCGACCATGCTCAACTTCAATTTCTACAACCCCACACGCATTCTTTTTGGCGCTGGGAAGATCGCCGATATCGGCCCACTCATTCCCCAAGGCGCACGCGTTCTGGTGCTCTACGGCGGCGGCAGTGCCCGCAGCACCGGCACCCTCGATGAGGTGCTGGCCGCGCTGGGCGAGCGCACGGTGTTCGAGTTTGGCGGCATCGAGCCCAACCCCACATACGAGACGCTCTCGCGTGCCGTGGACATGGCACGGGCCGAGCGCATCGATTTTCTGCTGGGCGTAGGCGGCGGCTCTGTGCTCGACGGCACCAAATTCGTCGCAGCCGCTGCGCCATTCGAAGGCGATACCTGGTCGATACTGGAAAAACGCGGCAGCAACATTGCCCGCGCACTGCCCATGGGCGCTGTGCTCACCCTGCCCGCCACCGGATCAGAAATGAACAGCGGCGGCGTGGTGACGCGCAAGGCCACACACTCCAAGATGCCGTTTTCCAGCCCGCTGTGCTTTCCGCAGTTCTCGGTACTCGACCCCACCAAAACCTACACACTGCCTGCGCGCCAGGTCGCCAACGGCTTGGTAGATGCCTTTGTGCATACCTTGGAGCAGTACCTCACCTACCCAGTGAATGCCCTGGCGCAGGACCGCTTTGCCGAAGGCCTGCTGCAAACGCTGATCGAGATCGCGCCCGACGCCCTGGCCGAACCACCCGACTACGACAACCGCGCCAACCTGATGTGGACCGCCACGCTGGCGCTCAATGGCCTGATTGGTGCCGGCGTGCCGCAAGACTGGGCCTCGCACATGATCGGCCATGAACTGACGGCTTTGTACGGCATCGACCACGCGCGGACGCTGGCCATCGTGCTGCCACAGGTGATGCAGGCTCGGCGGGACGTCAAGCACGCCAAGCTGCTGCAGTATGCAGAGCGCGTCTGGCACATCACCGAGGGCAGCGAAGAGGAGCGCATCGACGCCGTCATCGCGCGCACCGCAGCCTTCTTCGAAAACGTGGGCGTGCCTACGCGGCTCTCCGCCTACGGTCTCGGCAGCGAGGCGGTGGACGCCGTGGTGCAGGCACTGACCGAGCACGGCCTGGTCAAGCTCGGCGAGCAGCGCGCCATCACGCCCGAAGTAAGCCGCAGCATCCTTGAAGCGGCGCTCTGATGCGCAGGCAAGGTACCGTGCGCGAGCACAAGGCAACAAACGAGAGCGCAATGGACGAGAGAGAGCAACCCACCATGCAACCACAAGCCCCCTTGGCACTGCCCCTTGTCGGCGTGCGCATCGTCGAATTCGAAGGCATCGGCCCTGGCCCGCTGGCCGGGCGCATGCTGGCCGACATGGGGGCGGAAGTCACGGTTATCGCCAGGCCGCAGCAGGGCGGTATCGCCGCGCAACTGGGCGGTGGCAGTGACAACCCTTTGCGGCGCGGCAAGACGGTGGTGCTGCTGGATCTGAAGCAGGAAGCCGCCCACGCCGAGGCCATGGCCCTTGTTGCACGGGCCGACGCGCTCATCGAAGGCAACCGCCCAGGCGTCATGGAGCGCCTGGGATTGGGCCCTGCCGACTGCGCCGCACACAACCCGCGCCTGGTCTATGGCCGCATGACCGGCTGGGGCCAGAGCGGCCCGCTGGCGCAGGCGGCCGGGCACGA
>JBQMQB010000205.1:0-4763 GCA_052172715.1 Giesbergeria sp.
ACGGCAAAGTTTTGCTCGCGGTTGCGCGTGGTGACGCCCCACACGGCGTTCTTGGCGTGGCCGTAGTCTTTGAGGGTTTTGAGCACCGCCGTCTTGTCGCGGATTTCGCTCACGCGCGCGTACAGGCTGGGCTCGCCCGGTGCCTCGAAGTAGACGAACTGGTTGATCATCAGCTGCGGCACGATGGGGCCGCTGATGCGGTAGAAGGTGTGGGCGCCGCTCTGCCAGCTCTCCACAGCCTTGCCGTTGCGGTTCCAGAAATCGGGTGGCAGGGGCAGCACGCCCGAGTACAGCAAGTCGCCGTCTTCCAGAGCCTTGTCGTTCTGGTAATCCTCGGCGGGAAGGCCCAGCGCGCGTGCTTTGACGCGCATGTTGATGTCCTTGGACACCAGCACCACCTCGCGCCCTGCATGCTGTTTGCGCAGTCCTTCGACCACACCCAAAATCTGGTTGTCTGCCTTGCCGGGTGGCAGGCTGGTGGGCAGCGTGAAATCCAGCCCTGAGGTTTGGAAGAACAGGCAGCCGCCAGCTGCGCGCTGACCAGTGGAATCGAGCTTGATGCCGCGTGCGATATCGGCGCCCGGTGAGGCAACCAGCGCATCGAGAGAGCGGCTGACTTGTCGGCCGTTGCGCGCCACTTCGGTCATACCTTTTTTGTGGCCATCAAGCTCTTCGAGCACGATCATCGGCAAGTAGATGTCGTGTTCTTCGAAGCGGAACAGGCTGGTTGGGTCGTGGAGCAGCACGTTGGTGTCGAGCACGAACAGCTTGGCCGGACCTGTGCCGCGGGCTTTGCGCTCGCGTGCGGGTTTGGGTACTGGGGCTGTCACAGGCGCGGGTGCTGCGCTGCGGGCGGCAGGTGCAGGGGCGGGCGCCGCCTCATTGCCCTGGGTGCGGCGCGGGCGCGACCTGGCTGGGCTTGCGTCTGCAGGGGCTTGCGTCGCCGGGGCTGCGGCCGTCACAGCAGCAGGTACGGGTATGTCATTGGGATCGGCGGCGCGTTTGCGGCTGCGTTTCTGCGGCGCCTGCTGGTGGTCGAAGGCGTCCTGGGAGAGAAGCGCAGCGCGCCGATTGGGTGCGGGGGGCAAAGGCATGGGCGGTGTACCTGGGCAAGTCAGAAAAACAAAAAGCCGCCTGGAGACCGAGGCGGCTTGTGGAGCAAAGCGGGCGTTGCGTGGTGCAGCGGCATCGGCCCATTATGCACGGCGACCTGCGCATGCAAGCGACAGGTCCGGGCGGGGTTCAGGCCGCCTTTTTCAGTGCGTTGAGGGCTTTCACCGACTTGAGAACTTCTTCCACATGGCCTGGCACCTTCAGGCCGCGCCACTCTTCTGCTACCAGCCCATCGGCATCGATGAGGAAGGTGCTGCGCTCAATGCCTTTGACCTTCTTGCCGTACATGATTTTGTTTTTGACCACGCCGAACATGTGGCACATTTTTTCTTCGGTATCGGCGATCAGCTCGAAGGGCAGTTCAAGCTTTTCCTTGAAATCGTCGTGCGATTTCATGTTGTCGCGTGAAACGCCGAACACGGCAGCACCGATTTTGACGAAATCTTTGTACTTGTCGCGAAACTGCATGGCCTCCGTCGTGCAGCCGGGCGTGTTGTCCTTGGGATAAAAATAGAGAACCATGACCTGGCCGTTGTGCGAAGTGTTGGTTACTTTCACACCGCCGGTGGCGTTGGCTTCAAATTCTGGGAGGGGTTTGTTGACAACGATCGCCATATATCTTTAATCTCTCTCGGTGAGGTCGTTGAAGAACCGGGGCATGCATTTGTTCTTTTTGTCGTATAACCCCGGCAGCAACCTGTAATTTTACTCTGAAAGCCCATTCCCTGGCACCCCAAGGGGTGCTCCGGGGCGTAGCTATGCGCCGATGATGAGGGCCACCAGCACGTTGCGGCCCTCGGCCGCAAGGATGTTGTAGGTGCGGCAGGCAGCAAAACTGTCCATGGTTTCCAGCCCTATGCGCCGTGCAAACAGCGGCGCGAGCCACTTGGGTGGCACGAAACGCGTGCGCTCGCCAGTGCCAAGCAGCATCACTTCGGCTTCCAGCGTCGCCAACTGAACGAAATGCTCAGGCGTCAGTTGTTCAAAACTCGGTACCTCCCAGGCCTGACGCACACCATTGGCGCCAAGGATGATGCTGGAGGTGATCTTCTCGCTCCCTACGGCGACCCACCCTGGACCGTAGCCGGAAATGCTTTGGGCGTCGATGCGTTCGGGGGAGAATTTCATGCGGTCTCGGTGTGGCTGGCGCGCCTGCTGCGCTGGCCGGGCGGCGGAGGAACTGTGGTCAAATTATAGGTTTCCCCTCTGGCAGCCGCCTAGACTAGCGAAATCCTCGCTCGACCGCGCATGAAAACCATTCACAAATCCGCCAAGCTCGCCAACGTCTGCTACGACATCCGGGGCCCGATCATGGACGCGGCGCGGCAGATGGAGGAAGAGGGCCACAAGATCATCAAGCTCAACATTGGCAATCTGGCGGTGTTCGGTTTCGATTCGCCCGAGGAAATCCAGCAGGACATGATCCGCAACCTGCCCAATTCGGCGGGTTATTCGGACAGCAAGGGCATTTTTGCTGCACGCAAGGCGGTGATGCACGAGACGCAGAAGCAGGGCATTCGCGGCGTCACGCTGGAAGACATTTATCTCGGCAATGGCGCCAGCGAGCTGATCGTCATGGCCACCAATGGGTTGCTCGACAATGGCGACGAGCTGTTGCTTCCCTCGCCCGACTACCCTCTCTGGACCGCAGCCGCGAGCCTTTCGGGCGGTACGCCGGTGCACTATGTGTGTGACGAGGCCAACGGCTGGATGCCCGATTTGGCCGATATTCGCGCACGCATCACGCCGCGCACTAAGGGCATCGTTGTCATCAATCCCAACAACCCCACGGGGGCGCTGTACTCGGACGAACTGCTGAACGGCATCGTGGCCATCGCGCGCGAGCATGGCTTGGTCATCTTTGCCGACGAGGTGTACGACAAGGTGCTCTATGACGGCGTGCGCCATACGCCGATTGCTTCGCTCAGCGAAGATGTGCTCACGCTCACCTTCAACTCGCTCTCCAAAAGCTACCGGTCGTGCGGCTACCGCGCCGGCTGGATGGTGGTGTCCGGCGACAAAAAACCTGCCAAAGACTACATCGAGGGCCTGAACATGCTCTCGAACATGCGGCTGTGCTCCAACGTGCCGGGCCAGTGGGCCATTCAGACGGCGCTGGGCGGCCACCAGAGCATCAACGAGTTGGTGGGCGAGGGCGGGCGCTTGCGCCGCCAGCGCGATCTGGCCTATGAGCTGATCACCGCCATTGCGGGCGTGAGCTGCGTCAAACCGCAGGCGGCGCTCTACATGTTCCCGCGGCTCGACCCGGCGGTGTACCCGATCAAGAACGACCAGCAGTTCTTCTTGGAGCTGCTGCAAGAGACGCGTGTGATGCTGGTGCAGGGCACCGGCTTTAACTGGGGTGCGCCCGACCATTTCCGCATTGTTTTCCTGCCGCACGAAGACGATTTGCGCGAAGCCATAGACCGTATGGCGCGCTTCTTGGCGGCGGCGCGCAAGCGCTTTGGCACCGATTAACTCTTATTTTGATAGCTGTTATCGCTTGTTTAGTAAGCGTTAGAGGCACATTTTACTAATATTTTGATTATGAAACCCATCCAAGTAGGCCTTCTGGGCATCGGTACCGTCGGCAGCGGTGTGTTCAATGTGCTCGCGCGCAACCAAGAAGAGATCCGCCGCCGCGCAGGCCGCGGTATCGAGATCACCATGGTGGCCGACCTTGATGTAGAGCGCGCACGCAGCGTGGTGGGTGCCGGAGTGCAGGTGGTCAGCGACGCCCGCGCTGTCATCGCCAACCCCGAGATCGACATCGTCGTCGAGCTGATTGGTGGCTACGGCATCGCCAAGCAGCTGGTGCTCGAAGCCATTGCCGCTGGCAAGCACGTGGTCACGGCCAACAAGGCACTGCTGGCGGTGCACGGCACCGAAATTTTTGCCGCCGCCTCTGCCAAAGGCGTGATGGTGGCGTTTGAAGCGGCCGTGGCCGGTGGCATCCCCATCATCAAGGCGCTGCGCGAAGGTCTTACTGCCAATCGCATCCAGTGGCTGGCGGGCATCATCAATGGCACGACCAACTTCATCCTCTCTGAGATGCGCGACAAGGGGCTGGACTTCGACGTCGCATTGAAAGACGCCCAACGCCTGGGCTACGCGGAAGCCGACCCGACCTTCGACATCGAGGGTGTAGATGCTGCGCACAAGGTCACCATCATGTCGGCCATTGCCTTTGGCATTCCGGTGCAGTTCGACAAGGCCTATGTCGAAGGCATCACCAAACTCTCCGCGCAGGACATCAAGTACGCCGAGCAGCTGGGCTACCGCATCAAACTGCTGGGCATTGCCAAGCGTGTGGACAAAGGTATTGAGCTGCGCGTGCACCCGAGCCTGATCCCGGCCAAGCGGCTGATTGCGAACGTCGAGGGCGCTATGAACGCCGTCGTCGTGCAGGGCGATGCCGTCGGCACCACGCTGTACTACGGCAAGGGTGCGGGCAGCGAGCCCACCGCCAGCGCGGTAATTGCCGACCTGGTCGACATCACCCGCCTGCACACCGCCGACCCGCACCACCGCGTGCCGCACCTGGCCTTCCAGCCGAGCACCTTGCAAGACGCCATGGGCGAGCTGCCCGTGCTGCCCATGAGCGAAGTGGTCACCAGCTACTACCTGCGCCTGCGCGTGGCCGACCAGGC
>JBQMQB010000206.1:0-4753 GCA_052172715.1 Giesbergeria sp.
TGCCTGGTGGTGCAGGACGACGGCATGAGCACGCAGCTCGCCCGCATGCTCAAGCAGGCCGGCCAGCAAGCGCCCGAATCCAAACCCGTGCTGGAAGTGAACCCAGAGCACCCGCTGGTGAAGAAGTTGGAGGGCAGCGTGCACTTCCACGACCTGGCCCACATCCTGTTTGATCAGGCGCTCTTGGCCGAAGGCGGTCTGCCGGAAGACCCAGCCGCCTATGTGCGCCGGGTGAACGCGTTGCTTGTTTGAGAGTTTAAGAAAAAATAGCTGCTATCGCTTATTCAGTAAGCGCTAGCAGCTATTAAATTAAGAGCGATCCAGCCATTTTGCCAGGCGGCAGAGCCTCAGGACGGCCGTTTTGCCATGCGCAAGATGCGCGTATGCAGCGCGTCGCGTTCCACTGGCTCGGCATCCATCAGGTCTTTGAGTGTGCGCTCTGGCAGGGCCACGCTTTGCCGCCGGTCCTTTGCCACGGGCACATTGCGCCAGCCCGACAGGACCATCCAATCCCACAGGTCGCGCGGGATCGGGTGGGTGACCTGCATTTTCAGACTGCCACACATAATGGTCGCTCCTACCGGCGGCAAAGGGCCCACGGGGGGAGTCTTGCGCTTGGTACGGATGGAAAATAGCGTGCGGAGCCGGTCTTTCATGGGATGCGTATCTTCTGGAAAGTCTGCAGCATACAAGAGTACGCGGAACTTTCGGTGATGGTCTACAGTATCCATGGTGTTGGCGGAGTGCCTCTTCGACCTGGGCTGGGCCTTTGGATACCCTCACCCCAGACGCAAACAAGGCCGCTGTCGTGTGAGGGGTGTTACCTGCATTGTCTTTGTGCTTGTTATCTTTTGTTGCAATATTGGCAGGTGGTCGCCGCATCCAGCCATACGCTGAAATCACTCAAGAAGGAAACGCATGCTCGCCAGCGAAGAGGAGCCCAAGGGGGTGCAAGCCAATCCCGTTGCGCTGAACGCCATCATGCGGGCGTCCGAGAAGCATTTGATCGTGGCGTCCGAAGACATTCTGGATGCCCGTGGTTTCAAGCTTTGGGCCAAAGGGCAACCGGTCTCGGTCGGCCTGCAGCAGAAATTGCTAGAAAGAACGCTTCAGCGGCCATTAGAAGCCTGTCTGACGGCGCAGGACGGCGCCACGCTTGCCTTCCTGCAAGAGCGGCTGGAAGAGTTCCTAGTCGGCCAGACGACGCTGGCGCGAGGCCTCGCGCCTTGGGCCGACAAGTTGCGCGAGCACATGCAAGGGCTGCACTTGCATTCCGTCGCGCAACTGCTGTTCACCACGGCCCTCGTGACGCGCACGAGTTTCATTGCGCACGCCGTGGCGGCCGCGGCCCTGATGGGGGCCATGGCCCTTTCTAAAAACTGGTCGGCGGTGGACATCCGGTCGGCGATGCTTGCAGGTCTGCTGCACGACATTGGGGAGGTTTACATCCAGCCTGAGTATCTGGATTCCTCAGACCCCCTAGACCTTTTGGGGCACAAGCACCTCGCCGTCCATCCGCGCATGGCACAAATGCTGCTCACATCCACTACCGACTACAGCCCTGCGGTGTGCAGGGCAGTGGGCGAGCACCATGAACGGCTCGATGGCTCCGGGTATCCGGCGCGCTTGCACAGCTCCCAGATCTCAGAGCTGGGCAAGATGCTCTCCGTGGTCGAGGTGACGTTGGGCATCTCGCGGGCCAAATCTGCTCCCATGAAGCGGACCAGTTTTGCACTGCGCCTGATCCCCGGCGAATTTGACCTGCGCTACGCGAGCTTTGTCTGCAATATGGCCAACGGTGCAGACGAAGAAGTTCCGCAGGCCGACCCCTCTTCACCGGCCGTCAATATTCTCAATCCCATTGAGCGCATTAAGGAACGGATGGACGACGTGGCGCAGTTGCACCGCGAGCTGGTGCGCCAGAAAAGTGCTGCCTCCAGCATGGCCATTGTCGAAGGGGCAACGGCCCGGCTCTCACGACTGCAAACGGCATGGAACTCCCTGGGCTCCTGGGGTGCCAGCGCCTCCGACCTGTCCGGGGAGGAGCGATTTGAGGTCAACATGGCGGACCGCGAACTGGACCAACGCATGCGCGAGTTGCAGCGCGAGTGTCTGCTGCTTGCCATGCGCCTGCCGCTTAATGAACGCGGGTTGCTGGCGCCGTTGTGGCGGGAGCTGCAGGTGGACGACGCTTGAATGGAGCAGGCGTGTCGCCCCGCACTGGCGAGCGCTACACAGCCAGCGGCTCTCCCTGCATCGCCTCAATCTGCTCTTCTAGTAGGTCGACCTGCCCCTTCCAATAGTCGCTGGTGCCGAACCAAGGGAAGTTGGCGGGGAAGATCGGGTCTTGCCAGCGCCGAGCCAGCCAGGCGCTGTAGTGAATCAGGCGCAGAGTGCGCAGTGGCTCGATCAGCGCCAGCTCGCGGCGGTCGAAGCTGCGGAACTGCTCGTACCCTTCCACAAGCGCGCTCAGTTGCCCAGTGCGCTGGCGCCGGTCGCCCGAGAGCAGCATCCACAGATCCTGCACCGCTGGGCCGCTGCGTGCATCGTCCAGATCGACGAAATGCGGGCCACCGCCAGGCAGGTCCGTCGGTGTCCACAGAATGTTGCCCGGATGGCAGTCGCCGTGCAGGCGAATTTGTTTGGCGTCGCCAATACCAAAATAGCTTCTACCGCCTGTGGTGTTTGAATAGGTTGCTATCGTTGTTAGAGCGCGCTGACAGACATCTTGCCAGCGCGATTGCATGTCCAGCGGCAGCGCCTCGTGAGTCAACAGCCAGTCGCGCGACGCTGTGCCAAAGCTTTCGACATCGAGCGCTGGGCGGTGCGCAAAAGGCTGCGCGGCTCCCACGGTGTGCAGCCGGGCGAGAAAGCGGCCTGTCCATTCCAGCACCTCCCAGTCGTCCAGCTCGGGCGGACGGCCCCCTCGCCAAGGGCTTACGGAAAAGAAGAAATCGCGGTGGGAGTGCACGGTGTCACCGCCCAGCACCAGCGGCGCCACGGCGGGCACTTCGGCCGCCACCAGTTCGGCGGCAAATGCGTGCTCTTCGGCAATCTGTGCGCGGCTCCAGCGCCCTGGGCGGTAGAACTTGGCGACCACGCGTGTGCCGTCTTCCAGTACCACCTGGTACACCCGGTTTTCGTAGGACGACAAGGCCATAAGCCGACCGTCTCCGTACAGGCCCACACCAGCCAGTGCATCGAGCACCTGGTCCGGGCCAAGGTGCGCATAGGGGTGTCGATCAGCGCTGGCTGTGCCCTGTGCGGTTGGCAGGTCGTCTTGTGGGGTGTAGGAGAGCATGCCCGATTGTCGCTGTCTGCAGAGCGTGCGGGATTTCTTGCGGGTTGTGTTGTCGGGGCGTGCGCAGCGCGGTGACAATGCAGAGCGGCCCGGACCGATCTGCCTGCCGTGTCTCAAACGAAAGGCAAAAGCGTGACCGCTTTCAACAAACGGCTGCACATCGCGCGCCGCGGGGTGCTGTATTCGCTGGTACTGTGCACCCTGATCCTGCTGATTGGCGGTGTTGGTTTCTGGATGCTGGACCCTGGTGTGCCCACGCTTGCCGACGGCCTGTGGCTTGCCTTCACCACTGCCGCCACGGTGGGATATGGCGATGTGGTGCCGAGCACGCACGCCTCGCGCGGCTTTGCGGTACTGGTGGTGTTGCTGGGCCTCGCGGTACTGTCATTGGCCACCGCATCGCTCGCGGCCATTTTTGTAGAAAAAGAGGTGCAGGCCGATGAAATCTTGTTTGAGGAAGACCTCTCTGGCGAGATAAGCCTGCTGCGGGACGACATTCGCATCCTGCGTGAAGAAGTGCGGGCGCTGCTCAAGCAGCCGCCCGCCTGAGCATTTAAACCAGGGAGATGCCCACCTCAATATTGCCTCGGGTGGCGTTCGAGTAAGGGCAGACTTGGTGCGCGGCATCGATGAGCTTTTGCGCCGCATCGCGGTCCATACCTGGCAGCGAGACCTTCATGCGCACGGCAATGCCGTAGGCGTTGGGAATGGGGCCCAAGTCCACTTCTGCGTCGATTGCCAAGTCTTGCGGCAGCGTGAGCTGCATCTTGCCGGCGACGGCCTTCATGGCGCCGATAAAGCAGGCCGAGTAGCCAGCAGCAAACATCTGCTCGGGGTTGGTGCCGGTGCCAGGCGTGCCGGGCGATGAGAGTTTGACGTCCAGGCGGCCATCGTCGCTGCGGGACGCGCCTTCGCGGCCGCCGGTGGTATGGGCTTTGGCGGTGTAGAGAACTTTTTCGAGCTGGGTCATGGTGTGGTCCTTCAGAGTGGTGCCTGCGGGGCAGGCGGGGATAAAACAGGGGGTGCGCTGTCGGCCAAAGTGCCCCTCAGCGCATTCAACTGCTGCTTGAGAGCCGCAATTTGCGGCAGTTCGAGCTGGATTTGCTGGCGCACGCAGGTGGGCACGCAACGTGCCCGCTCCTGCAGCGCTACACCTGCGGGCGTAAGCGTGATGCGCACGCGGCGCTCGTCGCCGCTGTCGCGGGTGCGCTGCACGAGGCCAGCCACCTCCAACCGCTTGAGCAATGGTGTTAGCGTGCCGGAATCGAGAAAAAGTCGCTCGCCGATGCCGGAGACCATCACATCGTCTTGTTCCCACAGCACCAGCAGCACGAGGTACTGCGGGTAGGTCAGACCTATCGCATCCAGCAGCGGCTTGTAGACCTTTGTCATCGCGAGCGATGCGGAATACAGCGCAAAACAAAGCTGGTGGTCCAGCATGAGTTCGGGTGG
>JBQMQB010000207.1:0-4736 GCA_052172715.1 Giesbergeria sp.
CCCACCCCTACCACGACGACATGCGCCCGCGCAATGCGCGCTGCGCCTGCCGCGCCATAGAGACGGTCGAGACCACCAAAGCGGCGGAGCAGATCTGGTTGGTTTGGCGTGGGCGCGTTGGCGTTCACTTCATGCGCGCCAGGCGATCCTTGGCAGCGGTGGCGGCCTCCGAGGCGGGGTAGACCCGAATCAGATCCTCAAGCGTCTTGCGGGCACCCTTGGTTTCCTTGAGCTCCATCTGGCAATTGGCGATGGACAACGCGGCTTCAGGGGCGCGCCCATGGGTAGGGGCGATGGCCAGCAAGCTCTTGAAGTTGGCGATGGCATCTTTGTATTCACGGGTTGCATACTGCGCATTGCCGAGCCAGAAGCGCGCCGAAGGCACATAGCCACTGCGAGGGTACTTGCGGATGAAGGCACCGAAGGATGTCTGCGCGTCGGCAAATTTGCTGGACCTGAATACGGCCAGTGCGGCTTCGAAATCCTGCGTTTCGGCGGGATCAGCCACAAACTCCTGCCCATCAAGGGTGACCTTGCTGGGTTCGAATTTGCGCAGACGTTCGTCCACACCTTGCGTCATTTCCTTTTGGTGCTGCTGCAACTCGGTAACGTCGCGTGTGAGTTGCTCGTTCTGACCGCGCACTTTGGCGAGGTCTACCCGCAGGCTTTCGATCTGGGCCTGCAGGTCCACCAAACTGCGGCGAATTTGGGTGGTGTCTTCGCCGGAGCGGCGCAAATCTTCGCCAGCGCGCTGGTTGGATTGCTGCAAGCTGTCGATGCGTTGGCGCAACTCAATGATTGCGCGGCGCGCCTCGTCGTCTTCGAAAAGTGCGGCCTGCACGGGCGTGGCAAGCACGCCTGCCAGCAGGCAGGCGAAGGCCAACGCGCGGCCAGTGTGTAGCTTGAAGTGCATTGTTTACCGGTATGCGAGTTCGGCGCGGCGGTTCTGCGAGAAGGCGTCTTCGGTCATGCCTTCTGCGGCGGGTTTTTCCTTACCAAAGCTCACCGCTTCCATCTGGCTGTCGGGCACACCCAACAGCGCCAGTGCGCGGCGCACAGCTTCGGCGCGCTTCTGGCCAAGTGCCAGGTTGTATTCACGGCCACCGCGCTGATCGGTATGGCCTTCGATGGCCAACCTGCGGGCATTGTTGGCTTTCAGAAAGCGTGCATGGCCTTCGATCAGCGACTGAAACTCGGGCTTGACGATGTAGCTGTCGTAATCAAAATAGACGATACGGGCCACATCCACCGGGCCAGCGGCATTGCGCGCCGATGCGTCGAGGTCAACCCCTTGCACGCCGCTTTGGCCAGCATTGCCTGAGTTGGCACCATTTCCGTTGGTGGACAGCGGCGCCCCGGATTTGTCGTCCACAGGCACGTTGTCGAGGTCGACACCTGAACTGCAGCCCGCCAGAACTGCGAGGACTGCGGCAAGAAAGTAAACACGTTTGATCATCTGAATGCTCCTGAAGTCTCAATAAAAAATAAAAAAATAAAGTCGAAAGAACCAAAGTTCATTGTTTCTGGAACGGGCCCCAATCTGGCTCGCGCAGATCGCCGTTTTGCCCCGCCAGGCGCGCTTTGATCTTGCCGTCGAGCGTGGTGGTCATCAGGGCTTCGCGGCCTTGCTGCTGGGTGGCGTAAACAATCAGACGGCTGTTGGGTGCAAAGCTCGGGCTTTCGTCGGCACTGGTATCTGTAATACTGCGCACGGCGCCGTTGGCCAACTCCATCACGTGCAGCTTGAACGCACCGCTTACGCGCGAGATGTAGGCCAGCCAGCGCCCATCGGGGCTGATCGAGGGCGAGATGTTGTAGCTGCCGTCAAAAGTGACACGCTCCGCCCCGCCGCCCGATGCGGGCACGCGGTAGATCTGTGGTGCGCCACCCCGATCGCTGACGAAGTAGATGCTGCGACCATCAGGCGAGTACACCGGCTCGGTGTCGATGCCGGCACTTTGCATGAGACGTTTGGGCTCGCCGCCGTTGGCGCTGATCGAGTAAAGCTGCGAATTTCCGTCGCGGCTGAGTGTTACGGCAAGCGACTGGCCATCGGGCGCCCAGGCAGGCGCGCTGTTAGAGCCGCGGAAGTTGGCAATCAGGCGCCGACGCCCGCTCGCTACGTCGTGCACGTAGACCACGGGTTTGCGTGATTCAAACGACACGTAGGCGATCTGCCCGCCGTTCGGTGACCAGGCGGGCGAGATGATGGGTTCCGGACTGGCAAGTGCAGCCTGGGCGTTTTCGCCGTCGGAATCGGCCACCCACAGCGTGTAGCGAGTGCCCGCCTTGGTCACATAGGCCAGACGCGTGGAAAAAACGCCTCGCTCGCCGGTCAGTTTTTCGTAGATAAAGTCGGCAATGCGGTGCGCTACCAGGCGCAGGTCAGCCTGGACGACGACATAGCTCTGCCCGCCCAAATCTTGGCCACGCACCACATCCCACAGGCGAAAGCGCACGTCGTAGCGGCCATCGGCAAGGCGCGTGATACTGCCACTGGCTAGGGAATCGGCGCCTTTTTGCCGCCACAGCGCGACGTCAGGACGGGACGATTCGTCCAGCACCGCCCCTGCGGTGTCCACCGCGCGAAACTGGCCGCTGCGCTCCAGATCGGCCTGGACAATGGCGGCGGTTTTTTGCGGCGCCTGGGCTTCGCCGCGAAACGGCGCAATAGCGATCGGCAGTTGCGTCAGACCAATGCCGGAGACTTCAACCCGGAACTGGGCCAGAGCTGGGGCGCTGGCGACAGCGCCCAGTCCGGCAAGCAAGGTGCGCCGAGAAGGCGCGAAAAGGGGGGAGGAAATATGGCTTTGGAGTGTCATGCGCAAAAGGCAGCAGTCGGTCAGGGGCCGACGGTCAGACGTCAATGTTACACACCGCAGGAAACCTGTCTTGTCACAAAACGTTGGCCATACAGCAAAACGTAGAATTGTAGGCACATGTCTTCCACCGAACCCGCCGCCACGGCGCCGCAGCCACCAGAGTCTAAAGCGGCTGCAAGCTCTCTGCTCTCGCGACTCTCCCGACTTTCCCTCTATTTTCAGGGCCAGCGCCTTGCCTGGAGCGTGGCCGTGGTGGCCACGTTGGTGGGTGCAGCTACAGAGCCACTGATTCCCGCGCTGCTCAAACCCCTGCTCGACCGGGGTTTCACCCAGGGCAAACTGCAGCTGTGGATGGTGCCGACGACCATCATGGGCGTGTTTCTGGTGCGCGGACTGGCCCAGTTTGTCGGGCAATACGCACTGGCACGCATTGCCAACGAGGGCATGCTGCTTCTGCGCCAAACGCTGTTTGCCCGTCTACTGGCCGCCGATATGGGGCTGTTTGCGCGCCAGTCGGCCAGCAGCCTGTCCAACACTGTGGTGTACGAGGTGCAGACCGGTGCCACGTTGCTGGTTCAGGCCCTGCTCGGCCTCTCGCGCGATGGTTTTACGTTGGTGGCGCTGCTCATTTATCTGCTGTACCTCAATTGGCAGCTCACGCTGATTGTCGGGATCGTGGTGCCAGGGGTGGCCTGGATCATGAAGACGCTCTCGCGCCGACTCTACCGCATCACCAAGATCAGCCAGCAGGCTACCGATGAACTGGCCTATGTGGTCGAAGAGAACGTGCTGGCACACCGCATGGTGCGGCTGCATGCGGCCCAGGCGGGTCAGTCGCAACGCTTTGGCGGCCTAAGCCGGAACCTGCGCGGCCTGGCCATCAAGGCCACCATCGCTTCGGCCGCCATGACGCCATTGACCCAGTTGCTCGCAGCCGCAGCCCTATCTGCCGTGATCTGCACCGCGCTATGGCAAAACAGGGGCGAGGCCGTGAGCAGCGAGGTGACCGTCGGTGGGTTTGTGGCCTTCATCACCGCCATGCTGATGCTCATTGCCCCGATTCGCCGCTTGGCCGACGTGGCAAACCCAATCACCCGTGGGGTGGCGGCGCTGGAGCGAGGCCTGGCGTTGCTGGGCGAAACACCGGCGGAAACCGGCGGAAACCACACCACAGAGCGCGCCCAGGGTGCCATTCGTTTTGACGATGTGAGCGTGCGCTTTGCGCCCGATCGTCCACTGGCACTCGACCGCGTGAGCCTGTCGGTGCAGCCGGGCGAAATTGTGGCATTGGTCGGCCCTTCTGGCGCCGGCAAGACGACCCTGGCAAACCTGTTGCCGCGCTTTGTGGCGTGTGACGCAGGCCAAATTCTGCTTGATGGGTATGCCTTACCAACCTGGGACCTGGCCAGCCTGCGCGCGCAGTTTGCCCTGGTCAGCCAGGATGTGGTGATGTTCAACGACACCCTTGCCGCCAATGTGGCCTTGGGCAGCAAGCCCGACGCGGAGCGCGTGCGGGCCTGCCTGGCCGCCGCAAACCTGGCCGAGCATGTGGCCAGTCTGCCCTATGGCATCGACACGCAGGTGGGGCACAACGCGGCGCAGCTCTCAGGGGGGCAGCGCCAGCGCTTGGCGATTGCCCGCGCGCTCTACAAAGACGCGCCAATCCTGATCCTCGACGAAGCGACTTCTGCGCTGGACACAGAATCTGAGCGGCTGGTTCAAGACGCCCTGGCCCGTTTGATGCGTGGACGCACCACCATCGTGATCGCCCACCGGCTCTCCACCATCGAACACGCCGACCGCGTGGTGGTGATGGACCGGGGCCGCGTGGTGGAGCAAGGCACGCACCAGGAACTCATGGCGGCAGAAGGTCTGTACGCCCGTCTGCAGTCGCGCCCTGGCCCGAGCGCCTAG
>JBQMQB010000208.1:0-2603 GCA_052172715.1 Giesbergeria sp.
TGCAGCAGCATCTGACCCTGGTCTTCGGTTTCCACACCTTCGGCGATCACGCGGTAGCCAAACGAGCGTGCCAGGCCAATGACACCTTGCACAATCGCCAGGTCACCAGCTTCGTCCATCATGCCGCCGACAAAACTCTGGTCAATCTTGAGTGTGTTGAGCGGCAAGCGGCGCAGGTAGGTGAGCGAGGAGTACCCGGTACCAAAATCGTCCAATGAAATGGTGACGCCTAGCGCCCGCAGCTCCCGCAAGGTCTGCGCGACGCTGTCGATCTGCACCAGCGCTGCTGTTTCGGTGATCTCGATGTCCAGCAGATGCGCCGACACTTTCGGGTTGGCGGCAACCTGGTCTGCCATCCACTGAGCAAACCCGGTTTGCTGAAGGTGCGGCGCCGCGATATTGATGCTCACCGGCAGCTGCATGCCGCTGCTTGCCAAACGCTGCACCAGCGAGAACCCGGTTTTCACCACCCAGGCGCCAAACTGTGTATCGAGTTCGGCCCCCTCGATGAGCGGCAAAAAGGCAGCCGGTGACAACACTCCGCGCTCCGGGTGGTTCCAGCGCGCCAGCGCCTCAGCACCCACCACCGTGCCCAGGCGCATGTCCACCTTGGGCTGCAGATACAACTCAAATTGGCCCGCCGCCAGTGCGTCGCGAAGATACACCACCTGGGCGCGCGCGTCCCGCACTGCGCGCTCGTGCGCCGCGTCGAACTCCTGAAACCGGTTGCGGCCTGCCTGTTTGGCGGCGTACATGGCCTGGTCGGCGTGGCGCAGCAACGTATCGGCATCGGCGTCGTCTCGCGGGTACAGGGTGTAGCCGATGCTGGCGGTGACCAAAACCTGCTCGCCATCCAGGGTGTAGGGGGCAGAGATGCTGCGCATCAGGCGTTCCAATGCGCGCTGAGCGTCTTCATTACCGGCCAAGTCAGGCAACAGAATGGCAAATTCGTCGCCCCCCAATCGGGCCACACAGTCTTGGGGGCGCAGTGAATCGGTCAGGCGCAGCGCAGCGCTGCGCAGCAACTGGTCGCCACCTTCGTGGCCGAAGCGGTCGTTCACTGGTTTGAACCCATCGAGGTCCAGATAGGCTACACCCAGCAACTGGCCACTGCTGCGCGCTTTCGCCATGGCGTCGGCCAGTTGCTTGGCCATGAGCACGCGGTTGGGCAGGTTGGTTAAAGCGTCGTAGTGGGCCAAATGCTGCAGCAGCATTTCTTGCTCACGGTGGGCCGTGACGTCGATGGTCACCCCGAGTATGCGCAGAGGCTTGCCGTCAGAACCCCACGACACGACTTTACCCAGGTTGCGGACCCAGCGACGGTTTTCGAGTGCACCTGGCACAGTGGTGACAAGGTCAAACGAAGTCGCGGGGTTGCGCGCATGGCGCTTGAGTTCTGCGTAAATGCGCGGTCCGTCTTCGGTGCCGCCACATTGGTCAAATAGCACAGCATGGTCCTCTGGCTGGTCTACACCGCGTATGTGGTGCCAGCGGGCGTCGCCAGTCATCAGACCGGTGGGGATGTCGCAATCCCACAGACCGACTGACGCTGCCTCCAGCGTCAGGCTGAGCACGGCTTCCCGCTCGCGCACAGCTTCTTCGGCACGCTTGCGGTCGGTGATGTCGTGCAGGACAAACAGCCAGCACTCGGTGCTTCCTAAAGTGACCTTGCGGGTCGATTGCTGCACGGTCCGCGGCGTGCCAACGTGCGGGCGCAGGGTGTATTCCACTGCCGTGATGGGGCCGCCAGTGCTGGCATGGGCCAGAACGCGCTCGCGTGCTTCCATGCTGAAGAGCTCCAGCTCCAGCGCCGTGCGCCCAAAGGCCTCAGCACGCGTGATTCCTGTGACGGCCTCCCAGGCGGGGTTGACGTCCACGTAGGTACCCGTGGCGCAGCGGGTGATGCCCATGGGGTAGGGCAGCATCTCGAAGATGAGCCGAAAACGGTCTTGCGACTCTCTCAGTACCTGCTCGGTATGGTGCGCGGCGTCAATGTCCTGCATCACCCCGCGCATGTGCAAGGTTCGATTGCCCTCCCGCACTGCCTCGCCGTGGGCGCGCATCCAGCGAAGCTGCCCGTTGTCCGCCCGAACCACCTCAATGTCCAGCGTCCAGGGGGTTCCATCGCGCAGGCAGGCTCGGGCTGCGTTTCTGAGTGCATCGCGCCAGCGTGGGGCAACGCACTGGTTAATGTAGTCCGCAGGTGGGGCGGTGTCGGGAGCCAGCCCGTGTACCTCGCAACAGGCCCTGGACCAGTGCTGCACGGTGCCCGCCGCATCGGACTGCCAGGCGCCAAGCTGCGCCATATGGCCGGCCTGCATGAGCAGCGCGTGGGCGGCCAGCAACTCGTCGTAGACGCGTTGCTCTTCGGTCATGTCGTGAAACACGAAAACCATGCAGGCTTCGCCCTCGATCTGCACGGAGCATGCCGACATCTGTCCCGGAACCAAGCGACCCTTGATCTGGGCCTTGAAGGCAAAGCGGTCGACGCGGCCCTCGGCTGCCACGGCAGCGATCAGTTTGGCGCGATCCTCAGGCTGGGCCCAAATGCCAAGTTCTATGGCCGAGCGTCCCAATACCTTTTCGCGAGGCTCGCCAAACAG
>JBQMQB010000208.1:2703-4734 GCA_052172715.1 Giesbergeria sp.
TGCCAAGTTCTATGGCCGAGCGTCCCAATACCTTTTCGCGAGGCTCGCCAAACAGTGTGCAAAATGCGGGGTTGACCTCGATGTAGCGACCGTCCGACACCCGGGTAATCCCGCAGGGATCAGGAAGTGCCAAGGAAATAGCGCTGAATTTTGCTTCTGACACCCGCAGAAGCTCCGAATCTTGCGGCTGCGGGACCTGTGTGTCCCCCAGTTCAAAGACCAGAGCGGGATCGATGTGGAGGGGCCGGCGCGCCATGGCTGCAGTTTAGAACAATGCCGACAAATTTCCCTGTCACCCTGACGCACTGGCCACAATGAGCGACCTGTGGTCAGTCCTTTCGCTGAATGCGGCCCAGCGCCCGCCAGCCGACAACACCAGGCCCGAGCAAACCGGTGGAGAGCAGCGTGCCCAGCACGATGACCAGTGCGCACCCGCCCATCCACAGGGTGACGCTCTCACCGAGGAACACCATGCCATAGGCGACAGCAAACACGGGCGCCAGAAAAGTCACCGCCAGCGCCCGGCTGGGCCCCGCATGCACGATGAGGCGAAAGTACAAGATGTAGGCAATGCCGGTGCACAGCACGGCGATCGCCACCACAGCCAGCCAGGCGCGCAAGCCGGGAATCTGCTCTGGCCAGTTCAGGGCGGTGGGCACCGCGAGGAACAGCGCTGCCCCAAGCTGGCTGCCCGTCGCCGTGGCCAATGGCGGAATGCCGCCCAGATAGCGCCGGGCGTAGCTGGCGGCCAGCGCGTAGCAGGTCGTTGCGCCCAGGCAGGCTGCCACCGCCCAAAGCGCCAGATCCGACTTGCCGCCGGTACCGCCCGGCGCGCGCCAGGCCAGCAGGGCCACGCCCAGAAACCCTATCGCCAGGCCCAGCGAGCGCAAACGCCCGATGCGCTCGCCCAGCCAGAGCCAGGCGACGATGGCGCCAAACAGCGGCACCGTGGCGTTAAGGATGGACGCAAGCCCTGTGGTGATGTGCAGCACCGCCCAGGAATACAGCGCGAACGGAATCGCGGAATTGATGAGGCCCGCCAGCAACACCGGCTTCCAGTGCTTGCGCAGCGCCGACCACTGGCCTTGCTGCACCAAAATGGGCCAGAGAAACAAAGTGGCCAGCGTCACACGCAGGCCTGCCGTGGGCAGAGCTCCGAACTCGGCAGCACCCAAGCGCATGAACAAAAACGACGATCCCCACAGGCTGGAGAGCAGAAAGAATTCGCGCACCCAGTGCACAGTCGGCTGCGTGCCCTCGGCGCTGCTCATGCGGCCAGCCGCACAGCGGCGCGAGCAGGAGGTGCCACGGGTGCAGCGGCTTCCATAGCCAGCAGCGCACGCTTTCGGTCTAGCCCACCGGCGTAGCCAGTGAGCGCGCCGCTTGCACCCAGCACGCGGTGGCAGGGCACCACCAGCGAGAGCGGGTTGCGGCCCACGGCCGCGCCCACAGCGCGCACGGCTGCCGGGGTGCCGGCCAGCTGCGCCACCTCGCCGTAGCTGCGCGTCTGGCCCCAGGCAATGCCCAGCAGCGCGCGCCACACCGATTGCTGAAAAGGTGTGCCACCCGAGAGATCAAGGGGCAGGTCGAAATCACGGCGTGCGCCCGCCAGCCATTCGGTGAGCTGCGCGGCGGCGGCGCTGAGCAGCGGCTGGCCAGGGCTTGCGATGGGCCAGGCGCCAGCGCCATGGAGCTGTGCTGGCTCGTGGCGTTGGCCTTCGAACCACAGACCGCAGAGCCCCGTGGGCGAGGCGGCAAGGCGCACCGGGCCAAGTGAACTGGCGAGGCGAATTTGTTGGGTATCAGGATGGAAGTGCATGGACAAGCTTCGGCAGATGGGCGGCGCTCTGGTCGCCGCAAGATTATGAAAGAAATAGGCCTTCAGCGCTTGCGGGGAAGGCGCTACTAGCTATATAAGAAATAGCACAATGCCTCATCATGGCGCGGCCCCGCGCGCCCACGCACGCACCACGGCGTAACTGCGCCAAGGCTGCCAAACGTGGGAGGCAGCCTCGGCGGCTCGCGCCGGGC
>JBQMQB010000209.1:0-4674 GCA_052172715.1 Giesbergeria sp.
GGCAAGCGGTTCTTTGTGGCCGACATGGATGCCGATGGCGTGCACGTTCTGGACGGCGATGCGTTCACGCAAGTCGGTTTCATTCCCACGGGACTGGGCACGCACGGGCTGTACCCGAGCCGCGACGGCAAGCGCCTGTATGTGGCGAACCGCGGAACGCACAAAGTCCACGGGACGAAAAAGGGCCCAGGCGGGGTAACTGTGATCGATTTCGCCACCCAGAGCGTCGTGGCGCAATGGCCAGTCCCCGGCGGCGGCAGCCCCGACATGGGCAACGTGAGTGCGGACGGCAAGTGGCTTTGGCTGTCGGGTCGGTTTGACGATGTCGTGTACCGGTTCGATACCACCACCGGCGCAGTGACCAAAGTCCGCGTCGGCGCAGAGCCCCACGGCTTGACCGTTTGGCCGCAGCCTGGGCGCTACTCCCTGGGGCACACGGGCAATATGCGCTGATCCTGCTTCAGAGCACCGAACGCACCCAGCGCACGATATCGGCCGCGCCCATGGCGCCGGAAACGCGCGCCGCCTCCTGCCCGCCCTTGAACAGAATCATGGTCGGAATACTGCGAATGTTGAAGCGCGCGGATGGCTGTGGGTGGGCTTCGGTATCGAGCTTGGCCAGGCGCACCAAGGGCTCCAGCTCCTTCGCAGCCTGAGCGAACGCCGGCGCCATCTGTCGGCACGGCCCGCACCAGGGCGCCCAGAAATCCACGAGCACCGGAATCTGGCTGCGCCCGATATGGCGCTCGAAACTCGCCGCATCCAGCGCCAACGGGCTTGCAGTAAACAGCGGCTGGTGGCATTTGCCGCAGTCCGGGTTGCTGGCGAGTTGGTCGGCGGCGACGCGGTTGGTGGTGTGGCAGTGGGGGCAGACAATGTGCAGGGGTTCGGTCATGTCGGGTATCCAAGTGGTGGCGCAATAACGCTCAGATGGCGTCCAACCGCGCGCGATTCAAGCCCTCACCTTACACGCGCCGAGGCCGCTGTCTGCTAAGGTTCTGCGCCATGCTGTTGATGCCCTTACTAACCACTTCCCACGCGCTTTTTCTCGATTTCGACGGAACGCTTACCGACATTGCGCCAAAACCGGATGCCGTGCATATACCCGCAGGGCTCACGCCCACCCTTGCTGCGCTGCAAAGGCTGCTGGGCGGAGCACTGGCCATCGTCACCGGGCGCAGAGAACGCGACATTGACGGTTTTTTGGCCCCACTCACACTGCCGCTGGCCAGCGAGCATGGCGCGCAGTACCGTTTTGACGACGGCCGCCATCCGGCGATAGACGTGCCGGAGTTCGGGCCGGTGCTGCAGGCCGCAGAGCAGTTGGCCCTCCAGCACCCTGCGCTTTTGGTTGAAGTAAAACGCGCCAGCGTAGCGCTGCATTTTCGCCAGGCGGCGCACCTGGAATCGTTGTGCCGCGAGACCCTTGAACGGGCGATGGCAGGTCTGCCTGGCCTGGAGCTGCTGAGCGGCAAATGCCTGTACGAAGTCAAGCCTGCGGGCATTCACAAAGGCCAGGCAATTGCGGCTTTCATGCGCGAGCTGCCCTTCAGCGGCCGCACGCCGGTGTTCGTTGGCGACGACGTCACCGATGAAGCCGGTTTTGCCACCGCCATTGCGCTCGGCGGCTTGGCCATCAAGGTGGGAGAAGGTCCGACCCAAGCGCAATACCGCTGCATGACACCGGCTGCCCTGCGGGGTTGGTTGTCGGCATCACGCACAGCTCTGGAGAATGCCTGATGACTGAAGTCCTGCACCCACCGTTCTCGCCTTCTCTGCCCGGCTCACTGGGCCTGGGCATGATTGGCAACTGCGCCATCAGCGCATTGGTAGATGCGCACGCCCGCATTGTGTGGTGCTGCCTGCCGCGCTTTGACGGCGACCCGGTGTTCAACGCCCTGTTGGAGCCCGGCGAGAACGCCAGCCACTTCTCCATTGAGCTAGAGAATCTCGCCACCACCGAGCAGTGGTACGAGCCCAACACCGCCATCCTGCGCACGCGCTTGTTCGACAGCGCAGGCCACGGCGTCGAGATCACCGATTTCGCACCGCGTTTTTTCAGCCGCTCGCGCTACTTCCGACCGATGACGCTGGTGCGCCGGGTGCGGCCCATTCAGGGTTCCCCACGCATCCGCGTGGTGCTAAAACCCCGCTTTGACTGGGGCCAGAGTGCGCCACGCGTCACGCACGGCAGCAACCACATTCGCTATGTGGGAGAGCCCATGACGCTGCGCGTCTCGACCGACGCACCAGTGGCGCACGTGCTCTCGGGCCAGCCTTATGTGCTGACGCGCGAGCAGAACTTCATCCTCGGCGCCGACGAAACGCTGGACCACGGCATTGCCGACACTGCGCGCATGTTCGAGCAGGAAACCATGGCGTACTGGAAGGTATGGAGCCAGCGCCTGGCCGTGCCGCTCGAATGGCAGGACGCGGTCATTCGCGCCGCCATCACGCTCAAGCTCTCAGTGTTCGAGGACACCGGCGCTATCGTCGCCGCCATGACCACCAGCATCCCTGAATCAGCGAACAGCGGCCGCAACTGGGACTACCGCTATTGCTGGCTGCGCGACGCTTTCTTTGTAGTGCGCGCCCTCAACAGCCTGTCTGAAGTCGGCACGATGGAAGATTATTTGCGCTGGCTGGGCAACGTCGTGACCGACGCCACCAGCGGCCACATCCAGCCGCTGTACGGCATTGGCCTGGAGCGCGAACTGCCAGAGGCCACCGTGCCCTCGCTATCGGGCTACCGCGGCATGGGCCCAGTGCGGGTCGGCAACCAGGCGGCCGAGCACTTCCAGCACGATGTGTACGGCAACATCATTTTGGGCGCAGCCCAAGCCTTTCACGACCACCGCCTGCTGTACCGCGCGGGGCTGGCTGAGTTCACGCGCCTGGAACTGGTTGGCGAGCAGGCGGTGCGCGTCTATGGCCAGCCCGACGCCGGCATGTGGGAGCTGCGCACCCGCGCCCGCGTGCACACGTCTTCTGCGCTGATGAGCTGGGCGGCCTGCGACCGACTGGCCAAAATTGCCGTGGCGCTGGAACAGCCCGAGCGCGCCGACTACTGGCGCACGCATGCAGCGCGCATGCAGCGCGAAATTCTGGACAAATCCTGGAGCGAAAAGCGCCAAGCATTTGCCGAAAGCTTTGGCGGCAGTGAGCTTGATGCCAGTGTGCTGTTAATGGCCGAGGTCGGCCTGATCGACGCGCGCGACCCACGCTTTGTCAGCACGGTGGACGCCATGGAAAAAAGCCTGTGCGACGGCCCGTACATGCGCCGCTACGAGGCGGCGGACGATTTCGGCAAACCCGAAACCGCGTTCAACATCTGCACCTTCTGGCGGATCGATGCGCTCGCCCGCATTGGCCGCAAGCAGGAGGCGCGTGCCATCTTTGAAACCATGCTGGCGGCGCGCAACCCGCTCGGCCTGCTGTCAGAAGACACGCACCCAGAGACGGCCGAAATGTGGGGCAACTTCCCCCAGACCTACTCCATGGTGGGCATCATCAACGCCGCAGTACGGCTCTCGGCCAAGTGGGACAGTGTGATTTGAGGCACCGTCCGACAGCCCCAGCATCGCCCCTACTGCATGATGCCTCCATGACTTCCCCCGGCCGCCTCGTCGTTGTCTCCAACCGCATCGCCGACCCGCGCAAACCCGCTGCCGGTGGTCTGGCGGTCGCCTTGGGCGAAGCGTTGTCCAAAAGCGGCGGCCTGTGGTTTGGCTGGAGCGGCACGGTCGAAGAAAACGGCACGCCCGGCGAAGGCCGTTTGCAAACGCGCCAAGCAGGGAGGGTGACGCTGGCCACGGTCGACCTCAGCCGCGAAGACCACGACAGCTATTACCTCGGCTACAGCAACAGCGTGCTCTGGCCCGTGTTCCATTGCCGACTAGATTTGGCCGACTTCGACACCGACGCCGTCGCCGGTTACCGCCGCGTAAACCGGATGATGGCGCGCAAGCTTCTGCCGCTGCTCAAAGACGACGACGTCATCTGGGTGCACGATTACCACCTGATTCCGCTCGCCGCCGAACTGCGCGCGCTCGGCTGCCGCCAGCGCATCGGTTTCTTTCTGCACATTCCGCTGCCGCCGCCGGTGATCCTGGCAGCCATCCCACAGCAGCATTGGCTGATGCGCTCGCTGTTCGCCTACAACTTGGTAGGCCTGCAAAGCGAGACCGATGTGCAGCACTTCGACCGCTACGTGCAAGACGAAGCCGATGCTGAGCGGGTCGGCCCGCACCTGTACCGCGCGTTTGGCGCGACAGTACGCACGCAGGCATTTCCGATCGGCATCGACGTGGAGGAATTCGAGCGACTCGGCCAGGCACCCGAAGCTGTCGAAACCTGCGAGCGCATGCAAGAGGAATACGCACGCCGGCGCCTGTTGCTGGGCATTGACCGGCTCGACTATTCCAAGGGTTTGCCGCAGCGCGTGCGCGCATTTCGCAACATGCTTAAGCGCTACCCCGACACCCACAGCGACGCGACGCTGATCATGATTGCCTCACCGTCCCGCGACTCAGTAGACGCCTACTGCGACCTGCGCCACGAACTCGAAGGCCTGTGCGGCGCCACCAACGGCGACTACGGCGAGCTCGACTGGATGCCGGTGCGCTACATCCACCGCATGGTGCCGCGCAAGCGCATTCCAGGGCTGTGCCGCGC
>JBQMQB010000210.1:0-4671 GCA_052172715.1 Giesbergeria sp.
GTCTCGCGCGCAGATCCTGCAGCAAGCCGGTACCGCCATGGTGGCGCAGGCCAACCAGTTGTCGCAAGGTGTGTTGGCTCTGCTGCGCTAATCAGGCAATCGAAAGCTGGGCGAAGGTGTAAAGTGATCTCAGCCCGGTAGCAGATCGGCGCAGGCGGCGGTGAATATTTTCACCGCCGCCTTTCTGGCTTTTGAAAACCGCCGAAAGCGGCTTGCGTGCAGACAGGTGCGTAGCTGTATCAGGGGCAAGTGTGCTGGCAACAGCAAGGAGATCGACATGGCCATCAGTTCTATTGGTATTGGCAGCGGCCTGCAGGCTGAAGACATCGTCACCAAACTGGTCGCGTTGGAGCGGGCTCCGCTCACCGGGCTGAAGTTCAAAGCAGCCAGTATTGATGCCAAGCTGTCGACTTTTTCGCAAATCAAGTCGCTGGTCTCCACGCTGGCAGACGCAACTTCGAAGTTGACACGCGACAGCGCTTGGAACGGCATGTCGGTCGGTTCCACCAACTCAGCCGCAATTACGGCGACTGTGAGCGGGATCGCGGCTGCCACCTCGTTCAGCATGGAAGTGCAGCAACTTGCACGTGCGCAATCCACATCTTCGACCGCAGTTGCAAAAGACAGCGTTATTGGTAGCGGCACGCTGACTCTGCAGCTGGGGAACTGGAGTACCACTGGGAGCGGCGCCTCTGAACAAACTGACTTCGTTCCAGGCAGTGCGGCTGCGGTCAACATCACCATACTTCCCGGTGAAGAATCACTCACGGCTATTGCCGCGAAGATCAATGATGCGGGTGCTGGCGTGGTGGCCACCATTCTGCGAGATGCGTCTGGTGAGCGGCTAATGCTGCGGTCTAAGGAAACGGGTGAAACCTCGGACTTCAAGCTTACTGCTACGGAAGATGGGGGAGGCACGGGCCCTGGTCTGTCGTCTTTGGCGTTTGACCTGACCCGAGGTGCGGGCGACCCTCCGGTGACCGCGGGCATGGCGGCGAATGCGTTCCAGTTGGGACAAAACACGAAAGCGACCATTAACGGCGTGTCGGTGTCGTCTACGAACACCACCTTTGCAGACACTATTCCGGGCCTCAGCATCGTCGCCTCGCAGGTGACGACTGCGCCCGTCGAGATCTCAGTCAAATCCGACAAAGATGGGATGAAGAAAAGCATCCAGACTTTTGTCGACGCGTACAACGCAGTGAACGAGCTGCTCAGCAGTTCTGTTGCCTACAACGCGGACACGAAAACTGCGGGCATTCTTCAAGGCGATGCCACCACCATTAGTCTGCAAACCCAGCTGCGCAATTTGGTGACATCCACGGGGGCGTTTGGCCGTTTGTCTGATCTTGGGTTGGACATGCAGACAGGCGGCAAGCTGACGGTCAATAGTTCCAAGCTTGACGCTGCGCTTCAGGATCCCGATCGGGTGAAGAATATTTTTGCCAATGCAACCGGTGGAGCTTCCGATCAAGGTGTGGCAGTCAAATTCAAGAGCTTTACCGATTCACTTCTGGCGTTCGACGGAACCATGAACAACAAGAGCGATGCCCTCACCGGCCAGTCCAAGCGCAACCTTGGCGAGCAAGACAAAGTGAATGCACGCGCGGCAGTCATCGAGAAGCGTCTGCGTGCACAGTATTCCGCGCTGGATGCGCAGATGGGCAGCCTCAATGCGCTGAGCGCGTATGTGTCGCAACAGGTCACCATGTGGAATCGCAATACCAGCTGACGTCAAGAGGTAAGGGTGTGGCGGAAAGGCTGGTCTTTTCAGGCCTTTAACATAGTTTCTGGTGTTGCTCAGAGCTATACAATTGATAGCTGTGTCTGCGGTTCTTTGTTCAGATAAATAAGACAATAGCAACGGAAAAATTTGCTTGATTTTGGAGCTGGCATGTCGATAACTAAAACAACAACACAAGGAACCGACGCCATGTACACATCCGTCAGCGCCCGTGCCGCAGCCTCCTACCGCCAGGCTAGCGCCACCGGTGCCAGTCCCCACCAAATTGTTTCTCTTTTATTCGACGCCTTGTCCCAAGCGCTGCATGCGGCGATGGATGGCATTGACCGCAACGACGCCGAAGCCAAGGGCCGGAACATCGGGCGCGCAGTGCGCTTGCTTGATGAAGGCTTGAAGGCTGGCCTCAACGACTCTGAGGGTGGCGAGCTCGCGGCTAACCTGCGTGCCTTGTACGAATACTCCATCCGACGTCTTACTTTGGCCAATCTCAATAGCGATCGAAAAATACTCGCCGAGGTGAGTGACCTGTTGGCACCGGTTGCGCTGGCGTGGCGGCAAATGGACTTCGCTGCTCCTGTTGCCGCACGAACTGCAGAGCTTGGCGCGACCATGCCTGCCGCCATTCAGTCCGCCGGGCCGTCTGATGCTTTGTTTGCGGCACCCGCAACCAAAGCGCACCGCTCGGTATCGTTCTACTCTGCATAAGGCGATGCACATGTCCGCGCAACTGATTGACTATTACAAAGCCATCGAAAACAGCAGCCGCAAGATGCTGGAGGCAGCACAGGCCAGCGACTGGGATGGTGTAGTGCGCTACGAAGGCACCTGCGCTGTACTGATTGAAGAGCTGCGGTTCAAGGCGGAGGAGCACGTATTACTGCCCGAACACCGCAAGGAAAAAACAGTGATCATGCAGCGCATCCTGCGCAACGACGCGCAGATTCGCACCCTGGCTGAGCCTTGGTTGGCGCAGTTCGAGCACATGTTCGAAGGCCAGCCAGTGGTCATGCATTGACAAAAAAATTGAGTGAAAATGGCTCCTAGCGCTCATCAAATAAGCGCAAGCAGCTATTAAAAATATAGTGCGCAACCTGAGCAATAGGGTTGCGCATTTTTTTGGAGAAAACGCGTCTAAGTGATTGTCTGGCTAGCGCTGACAGCTATGAAGACCGGTGACGTAGCGCGAATGTGTCCGGTGCGCCCTGCGCTCTACACCTGCATGTTCATGATGTCGGTATAGGCCTGCACCATGCGGTTGCGCACGTGCAAGGTGGCCTGAAAGCCGATTTGCGCCTTCTGGATCGCCACCATGGTTTCTTCCAGGCTGACCGAAGGATTTTCCAGTTGCACCTGCGTCTGCAGGTCGGTCGCGTGGTTTTGTGCCGCGCTGACCGATTGCAGGGCGCCTTTGAGCTCGCCAGCAAAACCGACCTCCTGCCCGCCATTCTGGGCAGCGACCGGGCGGCGCGCTTGGCCCGCGCCGGCCAGCGGGGCGAGTGAGCTTGTGATGCGCATGTCCATGGTGGTATCCAGTGAAGTGACGGGTAGGACCGAGTAAGCGGATGACGCAATCCTAGCGGCGCCCCCGTTACCTATGCGCAGGAAAAGATGGCCAAAGCAGCGCCTTATCGGGCGAACGCTGCCGGGCCACTGCCCAATAATCGGCCCACGCAGCGCCCCGTCCTGGCCTGTGAACCTGGAATACACCGATGTCCGCCGTCCTTCCTGTAGATTCCGCCAAGATGCCTACCAGCCCCAACTGGCTACAGCGACTTTCCGCTATGGATCGCGCCCAGCGCATGCGCTTGGCTGTGGGTGCTGCCCTGCTCGTCGGGGTGCTGATCGCTGCTGTGCTGTACGGCCGCCAGGCCGACTACCGGGTGCTTTTTGCCAACCTGAGCGACAAGGATGGCGGCGCCATCGTGGCGCAGCTCACCCAGATGAACGTGCCCTACAAGTATTCGGAGGGGGGTGGTGCCATCACCATTCCGTCGGACCGCGTGCACGATGTGCGCCTGCGCCTGGCCACCCAAGGTTTGCCCAAGGGTTCGGTCACCGGCTTCGAGTTGATGGAGAACAACCGTTTCGGTATGACGCAGTTCCAGGAACGGCTCAATTTCCAGCGCGGACTTGAGGGTGAGTTGACGCGTTCCATTCAGGCACTTTCGTCCGTGCAGAGTGCGCGTGTGCACCTGGCGCTGCCCAACCAGAATGGGTTTTTCCGCGAGCAGCAAAAGCCTTCGGCGTCGGTGCTGATCGGCCTCTATCCTGGCCGGGTGCTGGACCGCGCACAGCTCGCGGGCATCGTGCACCTAGTGGCGTCTAGCGTGCCCGAGCTGGCGCCTTCTGCCGTGAGCGTGCTCGACGACACCGGAAAATTGCTCTCGAACTCCTCGGATACGGCGCAAAACGGCGCCTTTGATGCGCAGCAGCTCCAGTATGTGCAGCAGATCGAGCAGCAGTACACGCGCCGCATCATTGAGATGCTTGAGCCCATCACGGGGCACAACAACGTCAAGGCGCAGGTGACAGCCGACGTCGACTTCAGCCAGACAGAATCGACTTCCGAGCAGTACCGGCCGAACCAGACACCCGACGCCACCGCGATCCGCAGTCAGCAGGTCTCCGAGATCGGCGGCAACAGCACCACCACTGCTACGGGGGCAGTTGGCGCCGTGGCAAACCAGCCGCCGGCACCGTCTGCAGCGCCTATCAACGGCGCCAATCCGGCCCCTACTGCCGGTGCGCAGCAGCAGACCAATGAGGCGGCTACCCGCAAGCGCGATTCCACCACCAATTACGAAGTGGACAAGACGGTGCGCGTCACTCGCGCTGGGCGTGGCACCATCAAGCGCCTGAGTGCGGCTGTGGTGGTCAATTACCAAAGCAGCGAGGAGCGCGGCAAGACGGTGACCAAGGCGCTGTCG
>JBQMQB010000211.1:0-4659 GCA_052172715.1 Giesbergeria sp.
GTTGCCGGGGCGCTGGATGGTCTATATGGGCCGCTTTGCCGATGCCGACCAGCTGGCCAAGAAGCGCAGCGAACTCAAAGAGCTTGGCGTGCCCTACGACCGGCCGAATGCAGCCCTGGAGCCGGGCCTTTCTCTGGGTCGTTTTTCTACCGAAGAGGCTGCGCAGCGCGGCCTGAACATTCTTGGCGCCAAGGGCGTGCGCTCAGCCCGCGTGGTGCAGGAACGGGTAGACCTGCCCGGCTTCATGCTGCGCCTGCCCGAAGCCGACGCCCAGCTGCGTACCCAGGTGGAAGGCCTGCGCAATGCGCTGGCTGGCAAGGCGCTGCGGCCTTGCAATTGAGTACTTCAGATAGAAAGTGCTGTTATCGCTTACCAGCAAAGCGCGGGAAGCTATTTAAACTATAGCAGTTTGCCGAAAAATCAGGATTCCGCTGCTTCCAGCGCGGCAAACCGTACGCTAAAGCAGGCGCCCGGCACGTGGGCGCCGGGGTGGGCGTCTTCCACCACGATGCGCGCGCCATGCTGGCGGGCGATTTCCTGCACGATGGGCAGGCCCAGACCGGAGCCGTCGGCCTCGTTCCCCAGCACGCGGTAGAAGGGCTGAAAAATCAGCTCGCGCTCGGCTTGGGGCACGCCAGGACCAGAGTCTTCCACCTGCACCACCAGCACGTGGCCAAAGGTGTCGGCCAGCACGCGCGCGGTGACGACACCGGGGCGTTCCGGGGTAGACGGCGTGTAGTTGATGGCGTTGTCCACCAGGTTGCGCACCAGCTCGTGCAGCAGTGTGGGGTTGCCCAGCATGCGCACGCCAGGCGCACCGGGCAGGGCGCCGTCGTAGCCCAGGTCGATTCCCTTGTCGAGCGCGCGCGAGACGGCGTCGCGCACCACGTCCACAGTAATTTCCGCCAGATCGCAAGGCAGCAGGCCCAACTGCGCGTTGCTGCTCTCGGCGCGGGCCAAGGCGAGCAGCTGGTTGACGCTGTGCGTGGCGCGAATGCTGGATCGGCCGATTTGCTGCAGCGAGCGCTTGAGTTCTTCGTTGCTGGTGCCTTCGCGCTGCGCCAGGTCGGCCTGCATGCGCAGACCGGCGAGCGGGGTTTTGAGCTGGTGCGCTGCGTCGGCCAAAAATCGCTTTTGCGTGGCCAGAGATTCGTTCAGGCGTGTCAGCAGGTCGTTCACTGAGGCGACCAGCGGCGCGACTTCGAGCGGTACGGTTTTGTCGTCAAGCGGCGAGAGGTCGTCGGGCTGGCGCGCGCGAATGCGCTCTTCAAGCTGATTGAGCGGTTTGATGCCGCGCGACAGTGCCAGCCAGACCAGCAGTACTGCCAGCGGCAGAATGACAAACTGCGGCAGCATCACGCCCTTGATGATCTCCGTGGCCAGCACGCTGCGTTTCTCGCGTGTTTCGGCCACCTGCACCAGCGCCAAAGGGGCATCGGGCAGCGCCAGGCGCACCCAGATGTAGGCCACGCGAATATCAAGCCCGCGCAGCTCGGCATCGCGCAGACGCACGTCGCCACTGGCTGGGGTTTCCTCGTCGGGGGGTGATGGCAGCTCGCGCTCGCCCGAAAGCAGTTCACCGTGCGGGCCGGTGACCTGGTAGTACACAGTGTCAGAGTCGTCGGCGCGGAGGATTTCGCTGGCCGGCTGCGGCAGGTTGAACTGCATCTTGCCCCGGCTGACGGTGACCAGCTGGGCCAGCGCCTGGGCGTTGTACTCAAGCGCCCGGTCAAAGGGTTTGTTGGCGATGCCCTGGGCGACGATCCAGGTCAGCGCGAGGCTCACCGGCCACAGCACCAGGAGGGGGGTGAGCATCCAGTCGAGGATCTCGCCAAAGAGCGAACGCTGTTCGCGCTGAAACAGTTTCACCTGACTCCGCTACCTGATTTTGTGCGTAAAGATAAACGCTGTCGCTTGTCTGGCATGGACGAGCAGCTATCGAATGGGTGGTTTTTCAGACATCAATCCGCTATCTTTTCCAGGCAGTAGCCCAGGCCGCGGACCGTGGCTATGCGGATCGGGCCTTTTTCGATCTTCTTGCGCAGGCGGTGGATGTACACCTCGATGGCGTTGTTGCTCACCTCTTCGCCCCATTCGCACAGGCGCTCCACCAGTTGGTCTTTGCTGACCAGGCGCCCGGCGCGCTGCAGCAGCACTTCGAGCAGGCCCAGTTCACGTGCAGAGAGCTCCACCATCTTGCCGTCGATGGTGGCCACGCGCCCCGATTGGTCGTAGACCAGCGGGCCGTGCTTGATGGTCGAAGTGGCGCCGCCCATGCCGCGCCGCGCCAACGCACGCACCCGTGCTTCGAGCTCCTGCAGCGAAAACGGCTTGGCCATGTAGTCGTCTGCGCCGAGATCCAGGCCTTTGACGCGCTCCTCCACCCCATCGGCGGCGGTGAGGATCAGCACCGGCAGCGTGGAGCCACGCGCGCGCAGGCGCCTGAGCACTTCCAGGCCGTGCATGCGCGGCAGGCCCAAGTCGAGGATCAGCAGATCGAACTCGTTGTTCGTCATCAGTGCGGCATCGGCTTCGCTGCCGTTGCCCACGTGGTCCACCACTGCGCCTGAGCTGCGCAGCGTGCGCAGGAGCCCATCGGCCAGCACTTGGTCGTCTTCGGCAATGAGGATGCGCATGGTGGTGTCTCCTGTGGGGGGCTTATGCCCGGGCAAGGGCGCCCGTTGCAGTGATTTTAGGAGCGCCATTGCCCGAGCGGTGTCGCGCACCCGTAGGTTTCAAGTCCAATCGCGACCACGGTGGCCACGGCATCGCCGACCTCTGCGCGAAATTCGGCTTCGGCCTGCGTCACGGCGTCGTGAAACGCCTGCAGCCACGCCAAACCTGTCGGGGTAAAGCAGACGCGGCGCGCACGCGCATCCCGGGTATCGGGCTCGCGGCGCACCAAGCCCCAGGCCGCGCACTGGTCGACCAAGCTGGCCATGGCCTGTTTTGTCATGCCGGCACGTGCCGCCAAGTCCGTCAAACGGTCGCCACCCAGCGAAAGATGCCGCGTGATGTGAATGTGCGCCGCACCCACTTGGTCGCGGGCCGCCAGGTTCGACAGCGCCAGTGGCACCTCGATATCGCGCGCCATGAGCTGCAGTACACGCGCGTCAAACCGGCGCAGCGCGTCGCCCATGAGCCGCCCGAGGTGGGTCTGGCGCCAGGCGTCGGAGGGGGGTGAAAGGGCCATGCCATATTGTCAGGCAAACTGACTAAAACTTGACTTTACGGGCATGTACTTCGGGCCTACATTACTGGTCAGGCATCCAGTGTTTTCCAGATGCAAGCAACCGACAGTTCTTTAACGTATTGAGTTTCAAGGAGATTTCCATGAGCAGCCCCACCAACCACAGCATGCCCGCCGACAGCGAAAAAGCGCGCGCCCTGGCGGCCGCGCTGGCCCAAATCGAGAAGCAGTTCGGCAAAGGCACCATCATGCGTCTCGGTGAAGGCGAGGTGATCGAGGACATTCAGGTCGTCTCCACCGGCTCGCTGGGTCTGGATGTGGCGCTGGGCGTGGGCGGCCTGCCGCGCGGCCGGGTGGTGGAAATTTACGGCCCAGAGAGCTCGGGCAAAACCACGCTCACGCTGCAGGTCATCGCCGAGATGCAAAAGCAAGGCGGCCAATGCGCTTTTGTAGACGCCGAGCACGCGCTCGATATTCAGTACGCGCAAAAACTGGGCGTCAATTTGCAGAACCTGCTTATCTCGCAGCCCGACACCGGCGAGCAGGCACTTGAAATTGTGGACAGTCTGGTGCGCTCGGGCGCTGTCGATTTGATCGTGATCGATTCGGTCGCCGCGCTCACGCCCAAGGCCGAAATTGAGGGCGACATGGGCGACAGCCTGCCAGGCCTGCAGGCTCGCCTCATGAGCCAGGCGCTGCGCAAGCTCACCTCAAGCATCAAAAAGACCAACTGCATGGTCATCTTCATCAACCAGATTCGCATGAAGATTGGCGTGATGTTCGGCAGCCCCGAAACCACCACCGGCGGCAACGCACTCAAGTTCTACGCCTCGGTGCGCCTTGATATTCGCCGCATCGGCTCGATCAAGCGGGGCGAAGAAGTGGTCGGCAATGAAACCCGCGTCAAGGTGGTGAAGAACAAGGTCTCGCCCCCGTTCAAGACGGCCGAGTTCGACATTTTGTTCGGCGAGGGCATTTCGCGCGAGGGCGAGATCATCGACATGGGCGTGGTCGCGCGCATTGTGGACAAATCAGGCGCCTGGTACGCCTACAACGGCGAAAAGATCGGCCAGGGCCGCGACAACGCGCGTGAGTTCCTGCGTGAAAACCGGCAGCTGGCGTACGAAATCGAAAACAAGGTGCGGGACAGCCTGGGCGTAAGCCTACTGCCCGCGGAGGCCCTGGTGCTTGCAGCATCGAGCGACGACGCAGCGGACGGCGTGGTGCCAGCACCCACGAGCACCCGAGGCAAAAAATCTGAGGAAAAAGCGAGTTAAACGCTTACTTATCAAGCGCTAACAGCTATTATTTTAGGAGCGACGAAGCATGCGCATGCCACCGTCCTCGCTCAAAGGCCGGGCGCTGCGCCTGCTCTCGCAGCGCGAGCATTCGCGCGCAGAGCTCGTGCGCAAACTGGCGCGCCACGTGCAGGAGGGCGACAACCTCGCCGCAGTGCTCGACGACTTGCA
>JBQMQB010000212.1:0-4633 GCA_052172715.1 Giesbergeria sp.
CGCCCGCACACAGCAGCTGCACCGCGTAGCCGCTGGTCAGCGAATCGGTGAAATTGCCGCGGCTCCAGGGAAATTCGTAGGCCTGCGCCTCCACGGCCAATAGCTGGTCCAACCGATCGAGGGTGAGGGGTTCGAGCCGCACTTCGGGCAGGCCTGTCGGCGGCACCAGCACGGCGTTCATGGTTGGGCTACCTTCGCTTCCCGCTCAGCGGTCGTCAGCGCCACTTTGTCGCGCACGTACAGGGGCAGAGCGGCGCCTGCCGCCTGCGCAAGACCCGCCGCCAGCAAGGCCGGTGCGAGGCGCAATAGCGCGCTGGCGCAAGGCAGGGCGTCCACATGCGGCGCAGCCGCGGCGAGGCGCTCGCCGTACACCGACCGGGCGTTGCCAGCCACGGTCCAGCCCGTGGGCGCTTGCACCGCTTCGGGCGCGCAGACCGCAAACTCGCCGTTGCCAGTCCACTGGTCCGCTTCGAACGTGTAGCGGGCGACGTAGACCTCGTTCATGCGGGCATCGAGTACCGCCACCACTTGGGTGCAGCCGTGGTGCTGGCGGGCATCTTCGGCCACAGCCAGCAAAGTGTCGATCGGCAACACCGGGATGCCCTTGCCTCCGTTGGCACCAAAAGCCAGCCCCTGGGCCACTGAGCAGGCGGTGCGCACTCCCGTGAAAGAGCCTGGCCCCCGCCCGAATACCAGCGCGTCGAGCGCACCAAGCGACAACCCCGCCTCAGCCAGCAGGCCGCGCAGCAGAGGAATTAGGCTGGCCGATGTCTGCGCGCCGCCCACGCCGCTGTGCGCGCAGACGCGCGCGGCGTTCTGCACGGCAGCGGACAAACGGTCGGTGCTGGTGTCGAACGCGAGCAGCTTCATGCGCGAAGTAGGGTCAGGGCCATGTGCCGATTATCGGTCTCCGCTTGGGCGCAGCCACCGACATAGACTTGCTCCATGCTGTCCTTTACTTCCTGCTGCCGACCTCTTGTTGCCCTCGCAGTCGCCTTTCTTGCGCTACCCCCGGCCTGGGCCGCACCGACCGACGCCAGTGCACTGCCGCCCGCGGTAGCCGCTGCGCTCACCCGTGCCGGCATACCGCGTGATGCGATGGCCGCCTTGGTGGTGCCGGTGGACGGGAACCAGGCTGCCCGCCTGGCGTGGCGGGTTGATGCGCCCATGAACCCCGCCTCGGTGATGAAGCTCACCACCACCTTTGCCGCACTCGACCTGCTCGGCCCGGCCTACACTTGGCGCACGCCGGTGTACGTGCAAGGGCCTGTGCAGGCCGGCACCTTGCAGGGCAACCTGTACCTGCGCGGCAGCGGGGACCCGACGCTGGTCATGGAACGCCTGTGGCTGCTGCTGCGCCGCGTGCAGGCGCGGGGCATTTCCACCATTGCCGGCGACATCGTGGTCGATGGCACTGCCTTCACCACCACTGCGCGCGATCCGGGCGCGTTCGATGGCGAGCCCCAGCGCGCCTACAACGCTGCGCCCGAAGCCCTGCTGGTGAACTTCAAATCGGTGGTGCTGGACTGGGCGCCCGACCTTGCTGCAGGTGTGGCGCGCGTCCAGGCCTCGCCGCCGCTCGCCGGGCTCTCGCTGCCTACCACGGTGCCGCTTGCTCCTGCCGGAACGCCCTGCGGCGACTGGCATGCGCGTGTGCGACTGAACATGGCAGACCCAGCGCGCTGGGTTTTTGAAGGCAGCTACCCCGCCGCTTGCGGTGAACGCAGCTGGGCCATTGCACCCCCGCAACCCGAGCTGTTTGCGCCCAGGGCCGTGGCCGGTATGTGGCAAGCGCTGGGTGGCAAGCTCGGCGGCAAAGCCCTGCTTGGCAGCGTGCCACCGGGGCTCACGCCGCTGCTTGTCCATACCTCCCCGCCGCTCCAAGAAGCGGTGCAGAGCGTCAACAAATTCAGCAACAACGTGATGGCCGAGCAGTTGTTTCTCACGCTTGGCCTGGAGCAAGGCGGCGTGGGCAGCCCGGAGGCGGCACGCAGCGCCATGCAGGCTTGGTGGCAAAAACGCATGGACGCGGCGGCGATGCCGGTGTTTGACAACGGCTCCGGTTTGAGCCGCGAAGGGCGCATTAGCGCGGCGGCGTTGGCGCGTCTTTTGCAGACTGCCTGGGCGTCACCGGTGATGCCTGAGTTGATGGCCTCGCTGCCCATCGTGGGCATCGACGGCACGCTGCGCCGCAGCCGCAGTCGAACCGTGGGCAACGCCCATCTCAAGACCGGCAGCCTTCAGGGCGTGCAGGCCATCGCGGGCTACGTGCTCGCCAACGATGGCCGGCGTTGGGTGCTGGTGGCGATCGTGAACCACGACAACGCGGCTGCTGCCCGCCCGGCGCTTGAGGCGCTGATCGATTGGGCTGGCGCTGCTGCTGGCCCCTGATGCAAGCAGCGACAGGGGGCTCGGGGTGCACTTGTTGCTCACGAATAGTGGATCAGATGGCCCTCGGCATTGGCGTTTACCCGCTGGAGACAATTTGCTGCAAGGCGTAACATTGCTCTGAAATAGAACGGTCGTTCTTTTTCTTTTTTTTGGAGTGAAGTGTATGGATTTCCAGCGCAAGACAAGGTGGGCTTTGTTGGCGGTGGCAGCGGCAGCGCTGTCGGCATGCGGGGGTGGCGGGTCGGACACCACGCCCGTGGCGCCTATTACCAGCGTCAAGGTGATGGGCGACAGCCTGGCCGACAGTGGCACCTTTGGCCTCAAATTCACCGTACAAGGCGCCGCACCCACCGGTGCTGGCTCTACGGCTATCTGGCCTGAACGTGTGGCCAGTGAATATGGCGTCACGCTGTGCCCCAAGTACCAGTTCACTGGCACCGCTTTCAACGCGGCGGCTGGCTGCACCAACTACGCAGTGGGCGGCGGGCGCATCAACAACTTCACGGCGCCAACTTCCCCGGTGTCCATCACCAAGCAGATGGCTGATGCCGGAGCTGCAGGGTTCGGCGCGGGCGATCTGGCACTGATCGACGGCGGCGGCAACGACGCGGCCGATCTGGTGGGCGCCTACTTGTCTGCCTCTAAAGATGGTGGAGCCACTTACAAAGCATTTCTGACGACTGTATTGCCGCCGTCGATGGTGGATGCAGCCTTTGCTGGCGGCGCCACCGGCATGGCCCAGGTGGGCGGTGCCTACATGGTGGCACTGGCCGATCAATTCAGCGCTTCCATTTCCGCCGACGTTCTGGGTAAGGGCGCACAACGCGTCGTCGTCCTAAATTTACCGGCTATCGACAAAACGCCGCGCCTTCAGCAATTGCTGGGCGGAATCGCAGCCAGCGCAGGTCCTGCCGCCAGCGCCCAGGTTCAGGGGCTGGTCAAGGCGTGGCTGGAGGCCTTCAACGCCAAGCTGGCCGCCAATTTTGCTGGCAACGACAAGGTGGTAGTGGTCGATTTCTACACGTCGGTCAATAACCAGGTGGCACACCCTGAGCAGTTTGCGCTGACCAACGCCAAAGGCACTGCATGCCCGATCACGGGTGTTGGCGCCGATGGACTACCTACCTACACCTTCCCAGCGTGCACGGCCGCTGCGCTGTCCGCCATGCCGCCACCCGCAGGCGCTACGGGTGGGGCCGATTGGTGGAAGACCTATGCGTTTGCGGACAGCTTCCATCCCACTCCCTACGGCCATCAGCTAATGAGCCAGCTGGTTTCGCGTTCCATTGCCCAGGCAGGCTGGCTGTAACCGTCCAAACAAGGAAACACCATGAAAAACACAAAGCAATGGCGTTGGGTGGCAGGTGCTCTGCTGCTGGCAGGCGCACCTTTTGCGCAGGCACAAAGCGCGGGCAGTTGGCTGGTGCGTGGCGGCGTCACGCAGATTTCGCCGCAGGTGAGCAGCGGCAATCTCTCTACCCCCAGCTTTGCCAACACCCAAGTGGATGTGCGTTCGGACACACAGCTCTCAGGCGGCATTGCGTACATGCTGACCGACCACTGGGCTGTGGATGTGCCGCTGGCGCTCCCCTTCACGCACGATACAGTGGGTGCTGGCGCGATCGCCGGTGTGGGCAAGATTGGCGAGGTCAAGGCCTTGCCGATGACGGTCTTTGCACAGTACCGGTTCCTTGAGCCCCAGGCCAAGGTGCGGCCTTATGTGGGCTTGGGCCTGACCTACGCCAAGTTCTACAAGGAACGAGGCACCGCAGCCCTCAATGGCCTTACTGGCGGCACACCGGCCAATCCGACGCTGCTTAGCGCCGAATCGGGCTTCGGCCTGACACCACAGATCGGTGTGAGTATTGCGCTGAACGACCGCTGGTTTGTCGACCTGGCCTATTACAAAACCTTTGTAAAAACCCGCAACACCCTCTCCACCGGCCAGCACATTGACATCAAGCTCAATCCCAACGTCTACACGATTGGCATTGGCTACCGCTTCTGATGCAGCGTCCGTAAAAAAACCGGCCTCGGCCGGTTTTTTTGTGCCTGCCAACCCTACCAGCGAGCGCGCAGCCGGTCGTAAGCAAAATTGCCGAGCTGGCGGTGTGCCGAGGGCGCGAGGTACACCGCGTCGGCAAATACGTACGAGGCAATATCCGCACCAGGCCGCAGCGTAGTGGATGTGCACAGCGCGGAATTGACTTGGCCAGTGCCGATGCCGATACCGGCGCCCGCG
>JBQMQB010000213.1:0-4628 GCA_052172715.1 Giesbergeria sp.
AACCGATGACCTCTTGCATGCCATGCAAGCGCTCTCCCAGCTGAGCTATACCCCCTTGGAAAACTACAAAACACGTTTTGCGGCAATCACCTGAGCCTTGAATTATAGCCAGCTTTTTCAACGTGCATTGAGCCTGGCGAGAACTTTTTCACGGCCAAGGAGTTCAAGCAACGCATCGACCGAGGGCGTGTGGGCTGTTCCCGCCACCAGCACACGTACGGGCATCGCCAGTTGGGGCATTTTCAGACCATGGTCGGTCAGTGTCTTCTTGATTGCAGCAGCGATAGCTGGGCGCTCCCAAGGACACTCGGCAAGCGCTTGCGCGAGTGTGTCCAGGGCCGGCGCCACCGCAGCAGTGAGATGCTGCGCACGTTCTTCGGCCGCCTGCGGTACCTCGTCTCCAAGGAGGCGCTCCGCCCATTCGGCCAGTACCACCAGCGTGTCGCAGCGGTCCTTGAACAACGCACAGACCGCACGCAATTGCGCCGCATCGGCCACCAAACCCGTGCGCTTTGCAAGTTGCTGGGCAACCAGATCCGCCAATGCACCGTCGTCCATGGCTTTGAGGTGCTGGGCATTCACCCAGCGCAGCTTGGCCTCGTCGAACTGCGCTGCACTGCGCCCGAGGTGGTCCAGGCTGAACCATTCCACAAATTGCTGGCGGCTGAAAATTTCATCGTCGCCATGGCTCCAGCCCAGGCGCGCCAGGTAGTTGATCATGGCGTCGGCCAGATAGCCTTCATCGCGGTATTGCGTGACGGGCTTGGCGCCGTTGCGCTTACTCATCTTCTCGCCCTGCTCATTGAGCACGGTGGGCAAGTGCGCGTACACGGGCGGTTCTGCGCCAAGGGCTATAAAGATATTGATCTGGCGCGGCGTGTTGTTGACGTGGTCGTCGCCACGAATCACATGCGTGATGGCCATGTCAATATCGTCCACTACCACGCAGAAGTTGTAGGTGGGCGTGCCGTCTGGCCGGGCAATCACCAGGTCGTCAAGCTCATCGTTTCGGATTTCAATGCGGCCCTTGACCTTGTCGTCCCAGCACACTGCGCCGCCCTGCGGATTGCGAAAGCGCAGTACGGGTTGCACGCCTTCGGGCACATCGGGCAATTGCTTTCCCGGTTGGGGGCGCCACAGGCCGTTGTAGCGGGGTTTTTCCTTGTTGGCCATCTGCTGCTCGCGTAGGGCGTCAAGCTCTTGTACCGACATGTAGCAAGGGTAGACATGCCCACCAGATTTGAGCTGCTCCAGGACTTCGCGGTAACGGTCCATGCGCTGCATTTGGTAGAACGGCCCCTCGTCGGGCTGCATACCCAGCCAAGCGAGACCTTCCAAAATCACATCGACAGCGGCCTGCGTGGAGCGCTCGACGTCTGTGTCTTCGATACGCAGGATGAAGTCCCCCCCGGTGGCACGCGCAAAGGCCCACGGGTAGAGAGCGGAACGGATATTTCCCAGGTGGATGAAGCCGGTGGGAGATGGAGCAAAACGTGTGCGCACGCGCGTTGCGGTGGCAGAGGTCTGTGTATCGTTCATGTCAGCGTATCCAGGCCGCGTGCAAGGTCGGCCTTCAAATCGTCAATGTGTTCCAGGCCAATGGCAAGGCGAATGAGACCCTGGCCGATGCCGGCAGCATCCCGCTGCGCCTCAGTCAGACGGCTGTGCGACGTACTGGCTGGATGCGTAATCGTGGTCTTGGTGTCGCCCAGATTCGCCGTGATGCTGCACACACGGGTACTGTCAATGACGTGAAAGGCACTGGCGCGTGCGGCCACCGCATCCCCCGTACCCACCACGAACGACACCACCGCCCCGCCCTGACCTGACTGTTGGCGCATGGCCAATGCATGTTGCGGATGCGAGGCAAGACCCGGATAAAACGTACGCTGCACTGCCGGATGCGATTCCAGCCACTGAGCAAGGGCCAGGGCATTGGCGCCTTGCGCCTGCATGCGAATGGAGAGTGTCTCCAGGCCTTTCAACACCACCCAGGCGTTAAAAGGCGAAAGGTTCATACCTGCGGTGCGAATCAGAGGAGCAAGTTTTTCTTCGATCAGCGCGCGTGGCCCGCACACTGCGCCCGCCATGACACGGCCCTGGCCATCGAGAAATTTAGTACCCGAATGAATCACCAGATCTGCGCCAAGAGTCGCCGGTTTTTGCAGCGCAGGCGACGCGAAACAATTGTCCACCGCCAATAAAACGCCTGCGTCGTGCGCTACATCTGCCAACGCGCGGATGTCGCACAGTTCAGTCAGCGGGTTGGTCGGCGTTTCGGCAAACAGGATGCGCGTCTCGGGCCGCACTGCAGCGCGCCAGGCCGCCACATCGGTTTGCGGCACAAAACTCGATTGCACGCCAAAGCGCGACAGTTCTCCAGCGATGAGCTTCATGGTCGAACCGAACATCGACTGCGAACACACCACATGGTCGCCCGCCTTGAGCAGCGCCAGACACATTAGCAAAATGGCTGACATGCCAGAGGCGGTGGCAATGGCCGATTCGGTGCCCTCCATTGCTGCGAGCCGTTGCTCAAAACTGGTCACCGTCGGGTTGGCTGTGCGGGTGTAGGTATAGCCCGCTTCCTCTCCGGCAAAGCGCCGTGCTGCAGTCTCGGCATCGGGTTGAATGAAGCTGCTGCAGAGGTACAGCGCCTCGGAGTGCTCGCCATACTGGCTGCGCGGCACGGCCTGACGAACTGCCAGCGTATCGGGATGCAGAGGGGCGAAATCGGGGGCAGTCATGGGAACCGTTCTTTCTGTCTGGCAGACGTATTCAATTGTTGGCTGCATTGGGCAGTGCCAACCGTGACCCACCCTCGTCTTCTTCATTCCCGCGCTTGCGCCCGGCATTGACGCGGGCAATGTCGTCCGCTCCGATGTCGCCTGTCACGTACACCCCGTCGAAGCACGAGGCATCGAACCCCGAAAGCGCAGGATTGCACACACCCACCGCCTTCTTCATCGCTTCCACATCCTGATAAATAAGCGCATCGCACCCAATCAAGACGCGAATTTCTTCAACCGTACGGCCATGCGCTACGAGTTCATCGCTGGTGGGCATGTCGATGCCATAGACGTTGGGATAGCGCACCGGCGGCGCGGCGCTGGCAAGGTACACCTTGCGGGCACCGGCATCGCGTGCCATCTGGACAATCTCGCGGCTGGTGGTGCCGCGCACGATCGAGTCGTCCACCAACAGCACATTGCGGCCCTTGAACTCACTGGCGATCACATTCAGCTTTTGGCGCACCGATTTCTTGCGAACCTCCTGTCCCGGCATGATGAAGGTGCGGCCCACATAACGGTTCTTCACAAAACCTTCGCGGTACTGCACGCCCAGCAAGTGCGCCAGCTGCGTGGCGCTCGGGCGGCTGGACTCGGGAATCGGAATGACCACATCGATATCGCTGGGCGGCACGGTCGAAACCACGCGCTTGGCCAGCGAAGCTCCAAGATTGAGCCGCGCCTGGTACACGGAGATGCCATCGAGCACCGAATCGGGCCGGGCGAGATAGACGTATTCAAATATGCAGGGGAAATGCTGCGGCGCATCGGCGCACTGATTTGCATGCAGGTTGCCCGCCAAGTCGATGAAGAGTGCCTCGCCAGGCGCCACATCGCGCTCGAATGTATGGCCCGTGCCCTCAATGGCGACCGATTCACTCGCAAGCATGATGGCGCCGTCAGGACTGCGCCCCATCGCGAGGGGACGAATACCGAAGGGGTCGCGAAACGCCACCAAACCATGGCCGGCGATCAGGGCAATGACGGCGTACGACCCGCGAACGCGTTTGTGCACCGCCTGGACAGCCTTGAACACATGCTCAGGCTGCAAGGTGGCGCCACGCGTGGCGTTCTCCAGTTCGTGCGCAAATACGTTGAGCAAGACCTCAGAATCGCTGTCGGTGTTCGTGTGGCGGTGGTCGGTAGAGAACACCTCTGCCCGCAGAGCGGTGGCGTTGGTGAGGTTGCCGTTGTGCACCAGTACGATGCCAAACGGAGCATTCACATAGAAGGGCTGTGCCTCCTCCTCGCTAAAGGCATTGCCTGCGGTCGGGTAGCGCACTTGGCCCAGGCCAGAATTGCCGGGCAGCGCACGCATATTGCGAGTGCGAAACACATCGCGCACCATGCCCTTGGCCTTGTGCATGAAGAACTTACGCTCCTCTTGCGTGACGATGCCCGCCGCGTCTTGCCCGCGATGCTGCAGCAGCAGCAAGGCGTCGTACATCAGTTGATTGACCGGTATCGAAGCCACAACACCCACAATTCCGCACATAACTCATTCCGTCCATTCGCAGGCCTATCACCCGCATTGCGCACTGTTCGACTGCAGTGCCAGCCCAACACTCTTGTTCTTGCTCGCTTGCCGTCAAGCAGGCAGCATCTTGCCGAACCTCTCCGGAAGCACGGGGTGCAGCGCCTGCAGAGCCCCTGCAATTTGCGGCCCGCTGACCGATTCGCTCCACCAGGTGGCCGAACCTATCGGTGTCAATTGAGCCACCACGCCCAGCACCAGCACCAGCACCCCGGCGCGCACCATGCCAAAAACAGCACCAAGCACCCTGTCTACAGGCCGCAGCCCCACCGATTCGATCAGCTTTTTCGCCAGCCAAGCTAGCA
>JBQMQB010000214.1:0-2026 GCA_052172715.1 Giesbergeria sp.
CGCGAGATGCGCGGTCACAGCGCCTGGTACCGCCGCGCCGACCCGTCGGTGGATGTGCTGTGCGACGGCGTTTGTGGCCATATCAGCCGCCATTTCGAGCGCTTGAGCAGCGAGCGCAACTTTCCGCCGCCTGACATCACCTGACGAGAATTGCCTGCATAAATCGAATCTGGGCCGCAAGCCAAGTTTGCAGCGCCCCAAGCGGTTGCGCAGATAGAAAGCGCAATCTGCACCTCATGTCCCGAGCTGTGACCACGGCGTTGAAGCAGCCACCGAAACCCGCCGCAAGGGCCAAGCCGTGCGGCTATCCCTGTACGAAAACGCGCGCACCGCCCCTTCTAAGCAAACAGTATTGAGGCCCGGCCCTGGAGGTAGGCGCTACGAAAAAGCAAAATTGGAGCAGTCGCCGCCTATAAACCTGGGGCGCTCCTTGCCTTATACGTACGAGCATAAAAGCAATCAAAATAACTGTACTTTGGGCGGTTCAACCCGACACAAGGCAGCGGTCAACGTGGTGCATAGAGGCTTTGATTTGCAATAAGCCGTTATGGTTTTTTTGGCTCAAACTTTCCCTTCAGCCAAGCAAGCAACTCGCGCTGATCAACTGCGGTCGCCCGCCGTACTTGCACCAGCAGCTTGTTCAAGTCTGGGCGCTGAAGGGTAATGTTCGAAGCGCCTTCGTTGCAAACGGAACAAATAGCGCGCAAATTGCTGGCCTCGTCGCTGCCGCCCATGCTTTTGTCAATGGTGTGACCGAGGTGCAACCGGGTTTTTCGGCTCGGGTCATACGGGTGAGGCTCTCCGGCCACTGCGCCGCACATCTGGCAGGTGAAGCCGTTGCGGTCGAGCACAAAAGCACGGGTTTCTTTGGAAATATCGCGGGCAAAAGCAGGCTGTGGTTTGGCTGTTTCGAGCAGGTATTGGCCGGGCTTCAGATCGGCTCGGTCGTTGTGCGTCAGGATCAAAAATCCTTCTTCGTTGCGCAACTCTCGTATCCGCCTCGCCCATTCGTTGATGTCGTCGGCCACCTCGCGCAGTTCGGTCGATTCCATCACGCGGTTGAGGTTGGCCAGGAAATGCACGCGCAACTTGGCGCGTGCACCACCGCGGGTGACAGGGCTGCGCGCCATTACGCCACCTTGCGCATCAGGCGCGCTGCTGCACCGGCTTGAATAGCATGGGCAATTTGCGCACTTACCGCATGGGCTACCGGAGGTGGAAAGGCGTTGCCCACTTGGCGGTACGACGCTGTTTTTTTGCCGGAAAATTGCCAGTCATCCGGGAAGCCCTGCACGCGGGCGCACATACGAACCGTTAAGCGCGGCATGCCGACAAAGTCAGCGGCAGGCGCTGCGTCGGCCAAGCTTTTGCCTTCTACGCCAAGCGCCGCCCAAGCGGCCCGTGCGCGGGTTGGCCCCAAGTCGGGACCGCCATGCTTTTTGCTGCCGCCGACCAGCGTGGGGGCAATGTCGTTGGCGCGGTCACGCCAAGCGGCCGCACCGCGCCAGCCATCGGCAGCCATCAGGTCGTAAAGCAATTCGCCGACCGTAGGCCTTAGCTTCATGCTGGGTGCGGGCCACCGAAAGTAGGGCGCAATGTCTTTGCGAATCGCGACAAACACGACGCGGGGTCGAAGTTGGCAAACTCCAAAATCGGCTGCGTTGAACAAATGCCAGTCTGTCCAGTAACCCAATGCCTGCAGTTGTCGGGCAATTTTTTGCCGGTAGTCGACAAACACGGCATCCAGAAGACCACGAACATTTTCCAGCATGACCGCTTGTGGACGAGTTTCGTCCACAACCCGAACCGCTTGGGGAAACAGGTCTCGCTCGTCATCGGCGCCCAACTGCTTGCCCGCTTTTGAAAAGGGTGGGCAGGGCACGCCGCCTGCAACCAAATCGATGGATTTGAAGGGCCGCGCATCAAATTTTGCCAAGTCCCCTTCGATCACATTCCAATGCGGTCGATTCAGTCTCAAAGTACTGCAAGCGGGCGCTTCCCACTCCACCAAGGCTTCGTGTTCGAA
>JBQMQB010000214.1:2126-4620 GCA_052172715.1 Giesbergeria sp.
CGCCAAAGTTTGCTGCAAATCCTCTCTGGCCACTAACGGTGAGCCAATAGCGTCGGCTGCTACGAATTGTTCAGGGTATGCCCAAGGCCTTTCCACCCCGCGCCGACCGCCTGGAACAACGCCGCGCTGTCGGCCAGGCGCTCTGCCTGCGCGGCCACCAAGTTGCTGCGCAACTGCAAGGCCTGTTGCTCGGCCACCAGCCATTGCAGGTAACTGGCGGCGCCCAGATCAAGCTGGTGCTGCGTGGTCTGCAGGTTGGCCTGCGCGGCGGCATCGGCGCGTACCAGGGCGCCCAGAACCTGGGCATCGGCCTCGGCGGCGCGCAGCGCATCGGCCACGCTGCGCAGTGCATCCAGCACTACCGCCTGGTACTGCGCCGCTGCGGCATCGAGTGCAGCCAGTGCGGCGCGTTGCTGCGCCGGCAAGGCCGGGTCAAACAGCGGCTGTGTGAGCTGGGCAATCAGGCCCCACACTGCAGAGCCGCCGCCAAACAGCGCACCTGCAGTCAGGGCCTGGCTGCCCAGGCTGGCGCTGAGCCGTAGTTGCGGGTACATGCGTGCAACCGCTACGCCATGGTCAGCGCTGGCAGCCTGCACCAGGGCTTCGGCGGCCTGGATGTCGGGGCGCTGGCGCACCAGTTCAGAGGGCAGCACTTGCGGCAGCGCGGCGGGTAGCGTGAAATCGCGCAGGGTGAATGCGGGCAGCGGCTGTGCGCCTGGCGTGCGCCCGGCCAGCACGGCCAGCAGGTGGCCGGTTTGCACCGAATGCTTGTGCAGCAGCAGGATGGACGCGCGGGTTTGCTCCAGTGCCGCCTGCAGCGCCTGTTCATCGGCCGGCATGGCCTGGCCCAGGCGCACCCGCTCGCGGGCGAGAACGGCTTGTGATTCCTGGTTGCGCGCAATGGCTTGCAGCGCTTCGACTTGGGCGGTGGTGCGGGCCTGGGTGATGGCGGTGCTGGCCAGGCGTGCGGCCAGGTCCAGGCGGGCCCCGGCGAGCTGGTAGCGGCGGTAGTCGGTGCGTGCGGCCAGGGCTTCGAGTGCGCGCCGGTTGCCGCCCGACAAGTCGAGCTGGTACTGCACGCCAAAGCTCGCGCTGTGCAGGCTGAAGGTGCGCCCATCGCCCGACAGGCCTTGTGCGCTGGGCGATAGGTGCTGGCGCCCACTGCCCACGCCAAGGTCGACGCGCGGCAGCTGCGTGGCGCGTTCTTGCGCGCCTTGCAGTTCCTCGGCCTGGCGCAGTTGTGCCTGCGCGGCTGCCAGCGTGGGGCTGGCCTGCAGGGCTTCGGCGACCAGTGCGTCTAGTTGTGGAGAACCCAACTGCTGCCACCAGGGCGCTTCCAGGTCGATGTCGGCACGCCAGGACTGGGTCGCACTGAAAGCTGCGCCTGCGGCGCCAGTCTGCACCGGTGCGTTCAGGGTGGGCAGCGCGTCGTGGGTGGGTGGGCTGGGCGGCTGGTAGTCCGTTCCAGCCGCGCAGCCCGTCAAAAAAGCAGCCAAGAGCACCGCAAGGGCGGTGCGCTGGTGGCGCGAGGAGTGCGAAAGACGGGGGTACACAAGGTGCTCCATTTCAGCCATTACGACCAGGCCGCAGGCGCCAGGCCAGCGTGCCAATGGCAAGCCAGACCGTGGTGCGCAAGGCCATGGCCGCCACCGTGCGCGTTTCGTATGCGCCGCCATTCATTACATATACGCCCAAAGCAGCGAACACCAGCGCTGTGGCCAGCGCAATTGCCAGCGCCAGCCCCGCAGACCAAGCCGCGCGCCACCACAGCGCAAGGCCTGCCAAGACATAGGCAAAACCGGCCAAAAAGTTGAACCACAGCACAAAGGGCACATAGGCCCCGGCGGCGGTGCGTGCGGCCTCGCTGCCGAACAGTACCGTGCCGCCTTCCTTGAGCGTCATCACGCCAAAGAGCACAGCAACAACGCTGGCGCCGCGCAGCCACGGGCTGGGTTGCAGCAAAGGTGTCATGGGGTGGCCTCCTGGAGATTGAGTGTGCTCATGGCGTGCGCCCTTCGCCCGCTTCTTCGTGCGTGACGCCGTCGCGGATGTGGTAAATCCGCTTGAAAGTCGGAATGATTTTTTCGTCGTGCGTGACCACAATCACCGCGGTCTCAAAGCGCTGCGCCATGTCGTTGAGGATGCGAATCACGGCCATGGCGCGTTCACTGTCGAGCGGTGCTGTGGGTTCGTCCGCCAGCACCACCGGAGGGCGGTTGACGAGTCCGCGCGCAATCGCCACCCGCTGCTGCTCGCCGCCCGAGAGGGATGAGGGCATGGCGCGTGCGCGGTGGCCTACGTCGAGCGCTTCCAACAGGTCGCGCGCCCGCTGGCGTGCCTCGCTGTTCGGCACCCCGGCCAGCATGGGCAGCAGGGCGACGTTGTCGGTCACGTCCAGAAAGGGAATCAGGTAGGGCGCCTGGAAGACGAAACCGATGCGGTCGCGCCGCAGCGCGCGCAGGTCGCGGATTTTCCAGCCGTTGTCGTAGATGAC
>JBQMQB010000215.1:0-3254 GCA_052172715.1 Giesbergeria sp.
TTTGCGCAGGGGCGCCGTACACTTTCGATTCAATGGCTGCATTGCGCCAGCCACCGTCTGGTTTGTTCTCGGAGTCTTCGCAATGACCGATCTGTCTGCTTACATCCCCCCCGCCATCTGGCAATGGAACAAGGAAAACGGCGGCAAGTTCGCCAGCATCAATCGGCCCATTTCTGGTCCCACGCACGACAAAATATTGCCGGTGGGCCAGCACCCGCTGCAGCTGTATTCGCTGGCCACGCCCAATGGCGTCAAGGTGACGGTCATGCTGGAGGAATTGCTCGCGCTGGGCCATACCGGGGCGGAGTACGACGCCTGGCTGATTCCCATCCACGAGGGGGCGCAGTTTGGCAGCGGCTTCGTGTCGGTGAATCCCAACTCCAAGATTCCGGCGCTGCTGGACCGCAGTGATGCCGCCCACCCGGTGCGGGTGTTCGAGTCTGGTGCCATCCTGATGCACCTGGCGGAAAAGTTTGGCGCTTTCCTTCCAACAGAGCCAGCCAAGCGGGCCGAATGCCTATCCTGGTTGTTCTGGCAGATGGGCAGTGCGCCGTTCCTGGGTGGCGGCTTTGGGCATTTTTATGCCTATGCACCGGAGAAGTTCGAATACCCCATTGACCGCTTTGCCATGGAAGTCAAGCGCCAGATGGATGTCCTGGACAAGCGCTTGGCCGAGCACGAATTCATTGCCGGTGGCGACTACACTGTGGCCGACATGGCCATCTGGCCCTGGTACGGCGCGCTGGCCAAGGGCCAGCTGTACGACGCGGGCGAATTTTTGCAGGTGCACGAATACACGCACCTGGTGCGTTGGGCTGACCAGATTGCCAAGCGCCCGGCGGTGCAGCGTGGTCGCAAGGTGAACCGCACCTGGGGCGAGCCCGCCAGCCAGCTGCATGAGCGGCACGACGCCCGTGATTTCGACTCTAAAACGCAGGACAAGCTCGCGCCCTCGGCCTGAGTACCGTTTGCCACCAAACCCCTTTCATGATTACCTTATACGACTGCGTTACCGCGCCAAGCCCACGCCGAGCGCGCATTTTTTTGGCTGAAAAGGGTGTGCCGCACGACACGGTGCCTGTAGACCTGCGCAGCGGTGAGCAACTGGGTGACTCCTACCGAAATATCAACCCGCAGTGCACGGTGCCGGCGCTGGTTACCGAAGAAGGCCTGCTGCTTTCCGACAATGCAGGCATTGCTGCGTACCTTGAGGCGCGTTTTCCCGAACCGCCGCTGATGGGCACCACGCCCGAAGAAAAGGCCGATATTGCCAGCTGGAACTGGCGCATGGAGTTCGAAGGCCTGCTGGCCATTGCCGAAGCTTTGCGCAACAGCGCGCCGGCCATGGCCAACCGTGCGCTGCCGGGCACAGTGAACTACCCGCAAATTCCCGCCTTGGCCGAGCGTGGCCTGGCACGCGTGGACCGGTTCTTTGACATGCTCAATGAGCGCTTGGTAGGGCGCAGTTTTGTGGCCGCCGAGCGGTTTTCGGTGGCCGACATCACCGCCGTCGTAGCGGTGGACTTTGCCCGCATCGTCAAGCGCAAGCCAACCGAGCAGCACCCCGAGTTGCTGCGCTGGCGCGGCGCCATGGTGGCGCGGCCTTCGATGGCGCTGTAAGGGACGACGACCTTTCCTGTTATGAACACGCCGCGCACACTGCTTATCGTCTACCACTCCCTGACGGGTGGCACGCGGCAGATGGCGCAAGCCGCGCGGGACGCAGCGGCGACAGAGCGCAGCGTCGCCGTGCGCCTGCTGCACCCGGCGGACGTCTGGCCTGCCGATGTACTGGCGGCCGACGGCTACCTGTTTGCCACGCCTGAAAACCTGGCGGCCATGAGTGGGCAGATGAAAGATTTTTTCGACCGCTGTTACTACGCCGTGCTGGACCGGGTCAATGGCCGCCCCTACGCCAGCCTTGTCTGCGCGGGCAGCGACGGCGGCAACGCGGCGCGACAGATCGCACGCATTGCCACGGGCTGGCGGCTGAAGGCGGTGGCCGAGCCGCTCATCGTCTGCACCCACGCGCAAACCCCCGAAGCTATTTTGGCGCCCAAGCACATTGGTCGCGACGACCTGGATCTCTGCCGTGAGTTGGGTGAGGCCATGGCGACGGGGCTTGCGCTAGGCGTGTTTTAGGTCGTATTTGGCCGTTCACGATGGCGCGCCACTTAGAGCGGTGGCCATCGCGCGGCCGGGAAGCCCCTTGCTCGCCCCTTGAGGAGGGGCCGCTCGCGGGCCAAGCGCAAAAGTGCCGCAGCGCCTAGACTTGCGTCCCCCTCTTATTGGCTCGATCGCTTGTTCAGGAGAACCTCATGCCGCTCGAAGATATTCGGACCGATGTCCATGCCCTGCTGCCAGGGCGCAGCACTGAGGTCGGTGTGAGCCGTCGCACGGCGCTGCAATCTGCTGTGGGGCTGGGTTATGCCGCTGCCGCCGCGCCGCTGGTGGCGCAGACCGCTGTCACGACCTCTGCCGAGGGGCTCGACGTTGGCGAGATCAGTTACACCGTGGATGGCTTCAAGGTGCCGGCCTACCGGGCGGCGCCTGCAGGCAAAAAGAACTTGCCGGTGGTGCTGGTGATTCAGGAAATTTTCGGTGTGCACGAATACATCGCCGACACCTGCAGGCGCTTGGCGCGCGAAGGCTACCTGGCCATTGCGCCCGAGCTGTACGCCCGCCAGGGCAACCCGGCGCAATACGCAGAGATCAGAAAACTTATGTCCGAGCTGGTAGCCAAGGTGCCGGACGGCCAGGTGATGGGCGACCTGGACGGTGCGCTGGTGTGGGCTGGCGAACACGGTGGTGACACCGCGCGGGCCGCCATCACCGGGTTTTGCTGGGGTGGTCGCATCACTTGGCTGTACGCCGCGCACGGCCCGGTGAAGGCAGGTGTGGCGTGGTACGGCCGCCTGGTGGGCACTGTCAGCGTGCTCACGCCCCAGCAGCCACTGGACATCGTCCCCATCCTCAAGGCGCCAGTGCTCGGGCTCTATGGCGGGAAAGACAGCGGCATACCCCTTGACACGGTGGATAAGATGAAAGCTGCCTTGGCGCAAGGCCCTGCCGCCGCTCGGGCATCGGAGTTCGTCGTGTACCCGCACGCGCCCCATGCCTTTCATGCCGACTACCGCCCTAGCTACCGCAAGGCAGCGGCAGAAGACGGCTGGGCACGGGCAATGGCCTGGTTCAAGGCGCACGGGGTGGGGTGATCGCGCGGTATTTTTCCTGCGCTGAGTTGCGCGGAGACC
>JBQMQB010000215.1:3354-4619 GCA_052172715.1 Giesbergeria sp.
GCGTTTGAAAGTCAGGCTGGCGCGCAAGACCTGTTTGCCACTTTGTTGGTCGGCGTTGTGTTCTTCTTCATCTTGGAAAAGGCCGAGCTGTGGCACCACGGCCACGAGCACGGTGAGCCGCAGTCTGGCCACGCCGATGGCCACGGACACGTGCATGGGCACGCCCACGCGCACCATCACCACCCTGCGGGCGGCGTACGTGTGGGCGGCTGGGCGGTGTTGACCGGCGACAGCGTGCACTGCTTTGGCGACGGCGTGTTGATTGCCTCCGCATTTGTCGCCGACATGCGCCTGGGTCTGATTGCTGCTGTGTCGGTGCTGGCGCACGAAGTGCCGCACCACATGGGTGACTTGGTGGTGCTGCTGCACAGCAGTGCCAACCGCAGCGTGGCGCTGCTTAAGGTGTCGCTGGCCGGCGCCGTGACGGCGCTGGGCGGTCTGGCTGGCTACTTTTTGCTGGAGCAGCTGCACGACTGGCTGCCTTACTTTTTGGTGGTGGCTTCCAGCAGTTTTGTCTACGTGGCGCTGGCCGACCTGATTCCGCAACTGCAAAAGCGCCTGTCAGCGCGTGAAACCGCCATACAAATTGCCATGCTGCTGATCGGCATGGCCGTGGTGACGCTGGTCAGCGGGCTGGCGCACGGCGCCCATTGACGGACCACAGTCGCAGCGGTGTTGACCTCAGCTCCCGATCGCAAATACCGCTGGGGTGTGCTTGTCTGGCCCGACGGGTTTTTGACGCCACTGCTGCACGCTTTGGCTGCGTGTCGCGCCTTCTGCAAGCGTCAGGCCGCTGCTGATAGCTAGGCGCGTGCCCGGCTGCAAGCTGTGCAGCAGGGCCTGCAGTAGGGCTGCGTTGCGGTAGGGCGTTTCGATGAAGAGCTGCGTCTGCCCGGATTTCAGCGCCAGCGTCTCCAAGGCGCGAATGCGCTGGACGCGTTCGTCGCTGTCTTGCGGCAGGTAGCCGACAAAAGCAAAGTTCTGCCCACCCAGACCACTGGCGGCCAGCGCCAGCAGCAGCGACACAGGCCCCACCAGCGGCACCACGCGCAGGCCCAGCGTGTGCGCGGCACGCACAACGGAGCTTCCGGGGTCGGCCACGGCAGGCATACCTGCTTCGCTGACCAGGCCCATGTCGTGCCCGGCCAGGGCTGCAGCCAGCAGGGGGCGGGCGTCGAACACGGCCGCGCCCTTGCCGCCGTGGTCGCCTTTTTTGTGCACTTCGCGCGGCAGCTCGGTGATGTGCTGCTCTTGCAGCGGTAGGG
>JBQMQB010000216.1:0-4612 GCA_052172715.1 Giesbergeria sp.
TTCGTGGCTCCAGGGCGACGAGGCGACGCCAATCACCGGCACACGCAACTCGCCGCGCAGGTGCAGGGCGTAGAGCGCCGGAAAAATCTTCTTGTGCGCCAAGTCCCCGGTGGCGCCAAACACCACCAGGGCGTCGGAATGGGCGCGCGGCTGCGTGTCGTCGTTCAACATGTCACTCTCCGCCTGCTGGCGTGGCACCGGTCTTCTCCACATGCCCACCAAATTCATGCCGCATGGCTGATTGCACGCGATTGGCAAAGTTCGCCTCGTTGCGTGAGTCAAAGCGGGCGTAGAGCGCAGCGCTCAGCACGGGGGCAGGCACGGCGGCGTCGATGGCGGCCTGTACCGTCCAGCGGCCTTCGCCGGAATCAGACACGCGGCCTTCAAAGCCGCTGAGTTTGGAGTCGGTGGCGAGCGCGTCGGCGGTCAAATCGAGCAGCCACGAGCCTATGACACTGCCGCGCCGCCACAGCTCGGTGATTTCTGGCAGGTCCAGGTCGTACTGGTAGTGCTCGGGGTGGCGCAGTGGCGTGGTCTCTGCATCGACCTCATGCTGCTGCTTGCCCACATTGGCGTGGTGCAGGATGTTCAGCCCCTCGGCGTAGGCGGCCATGATTCCGTATTCGATGCCGTTGTGCACCATCTTCACAAAGTGGCCCGCGCCGTGCGGGCCGCAGTGCAGCCAGCCACGGTCGGCAGTGCCTGCGGCTGCCTTGCGCCCCGGGGTTGCGGGCAGGTTGCCCGCGCCAGGCGCCAGGGTTTCAAACACCGGCGCAAGCTGGGCGACGGGTGCATCGGCCCCGCCCACCATCAGGCAGTAACCGCGCTCCAGGCCGACCACACCGCCGCTGGTGCCCACGTCAAGGTAGTGGATGCCTTTGGCCTCAAGCGCTGCGGCCCGGCGAAGGTCGTCGTGGTAATAGGAGTTGCCGCCGTCGATCACGGTGTCGCCGCTGGCGAGCAGCGGCACCAGGTCGGCCAGTACGCCATCGACCACCGCAGCCGGCACCATCAACCAAATGGCGCGCGGCGCGGTGAGGGCAGAGACGAAACTTTGCAGCGTGGTGCTGCCGGTTGCGCCCAGCGCCACCAGCCGCTGGACGGCGTCGGCACTTTGGTCGTGCACCACTACGGTGTGCCCGCCGCGCAGCAAACGGGTGGTCATGCTGGCCCCCATGCGTCCCAATCCAATCATTCCGAGCTGCATGCCATGTCCTGTTCTTCCGCGTCGACTTGTGACTTATGTCTCTTTGCGCCTGAACGGCTGTCGTCGGCACGGTGTAGTAAGCAGGCAAACGGCGCAGCACCCAAGGCTTTCAAGGCCTGGGTGCAGCAACCATGCTAGACCTTGCGCCGCATCCGTGCTGTCGGCGAAGACCGATAGTGGCGCTGCGCGGGCAGTTTTTTTGGCTGTTCCGGCCCTGCCGGCTATTGCGCTTCCCAGAACGCGTCGATCAGCTCGCCATCTGCATCGAGCAGCCACCACTCGACCACCACGCCGCACGGCCCCAAACCCAGAAAGCCGAGGGCGCCGCGCGGTGCTGACCGGCGCGGGCAGCGCCAGAGTTGGTCGCCGGGCTGCGCGATGGCGAGTACTGCCTGGCGCACGCTGGCCGGCACTTCTGGGGCGTGTACGTCCACGGGCCGGTCTTCGCCGTCGCCGATGTCGTCGTTGGGTGTATCCGGGCGCGGCGGCATGTCAGGCGCCGGCAGCGGCGCTGCGCGCCAGGTTCAGCGCCAGCAGCCGGCGCAGGATCTCGTCGTCTGCCATGTCGCCCGTGTAGTCGTGCCAGCCATAGGCCGCTGCCACGGCGGCGTCAAGCTGCTGGTGCGCGCTCGCCAGCCACGCCGGGCGCTGGTTGTAGAGCTTGGTGAGGGTGCGCTGGGCCACCTCTTTCTCGAACCCCGCTTTGGCCACGATGCGGTCGGGGTAGGGCGAGGCGTCCATGCCCAGTGGCACCACTTCGGGCACGCGCGTTGTCCATTCGGGCGGATTCAGCCAGGCTTCGCGCAGGGTGTTCAGGCGCTGCGCAGCTTGGGCGATGGCGGTGGCGTGTTGCCGAGTGACTACTGTTTCAATAGCTGGTTGCGCTTGTCCCATATGCTCTGGAGGCCGATTTGGCTCTAAATTTTGAGCGGTGGACGTGCGGGGCGCATCGGGTGCAGCGCCGGGCAACCCGGCCGGGATCAGCGCGCCGCCTGCTACTGCCTCGGTGCGCTGGTGCGCGGTGTCGAGCGGCGTGAGGCCGGCGGGGAAGGGGAAGGTTTCGAAGCAGGTGGTGGGGGTGTAGCGGGGCCGGTCTTCCAGCGAAGTGCCCATGCGCAGCGACCAGAGTTCGTGGAAGCGGCTGTGGAGGATGCCGAAGGTTGTGTCGTCGGCGCGGGCGATGACCGTGAGATTTTTATCTGCCACGGTGACGGACGGAAGCCACGCAAACACTCGATGCTTGGCTACCTCTGGCGTAACGATGGATCGCGGTAAACCGTTGATTGCTGCCCGCATGACAGGGCGTGACCACTGAAAAAGCCAATAGCACTCGTTCGTTCGTGCCTCGCGCTTTCCTACGCGCGTTGGCTTGACGTGAAGCGTGACGTATTCGAACGGCTGTTCAAAAAGGGCCGCTTCGTCGGCCTGCATGTTGGCTCCGAAATCGACAATCCACATGTCGCGATTTCGTCTGGTTATGTCTAATCCATTGAACCAAGGGCGCACCACATGGCTGTTGGGCTGACTGTTGGGGTTGGGCAGGTGCAACCATCCGCGAGCAACTTCACCTGCAATCTCGAACGGGCCAGTTTTTTGGATGCCTACATAGGCGGTCTTGCTATTTGCGAGCAGTGGTTGGGCGTTAGTAAGGCTGAGATTTTCTACACCGTCGGCGCTCATGGTGGCGCTGGTCAAATCTGCATGAATAAGTGCTGACTGTGTTCCATCCAGGCGTGCGGCTTGGTTCGCATCGCCAAACGCTACCAGTGACACCCGAACCGCCGCGCCTTCATTCACCCACGCCTCATCGCTCCAAGCCTCGAAAATCCGCGTCTCCGCATAAATCGCATCCAACACCTTGCGGTTGGCGCCGCCGCGAATCGAGTTGGTCGCCACCAGGCCGGCGCGCTGCAAGTCCCCGGCGGCAATCTGCGCGCGGGCTTTGTCGAACCAGTAGCACACCAGGTCGGCGCCTCCGGGTACGCGGCCTGCGTAGGTGGCTCGCAGGGCGGTGGTGGCAGCGTCGCCCAGCTCGGCGCGCATCTTCTTGTCGCCCAGAAACGGCGGGTTGCCAATGACCACGTCGGCGCGGGGCCAGGAGGCTTCGTGGGGTTTGGCGGCTGTGGGCGGTGGTCCGGGTTTGGGGTCTGAGCACGAGTTTCGCTGCGCGAAATCGGAATCTGACCCCAAAGCCTGCGCTGCGAGGGTCGCTTCCAAAGCCTGCGCGGCGCCTTGGGAGAAATTGGGGTCAGACCCCACTAGAGCGGGCGCAGGCGCGGCGGGCCAGGCCAGCAGGGCGTCGCGGCATTCGATGTGCTCCAGGGTGTCGAGCACGGGGTTCATCTTGAATTCGTAGCCGTGTGCCAAGCGCCATTGCAGTTCGCCGATCCAGACCGTCACTCGGGCGAGTTCGGCGGCGTATTCGTTCAGTTCAATGCCGAGCACGTTGTGCGGACCGGTGACCAGGTCGGCCTCGCGGTCCAGGCCGAGCTCGGCGGCGCGCAGGTGGCTGCGGTGCTCGATGTCTTTGAGGCACTTCAAGGCCAGGAACAGGAAGTTGCCGCTGCCGCAGGCCGGGTCGAGTGCGCGGTAATGCTTGAGGTGGTCGAGCCAGGTGATGAAGAGCTGGTGCGCGGCGCGGTAGTGCTTGTCGCCTTTTTTGGTAATTTTGGCCGCCAGCGCTTGTATCTGCTGCGCTACCAGCTCCCATTCTTGTAGCAAGGGCCTGCGGATGACCGGGTCGATGAGGCGCTCGATGGTGGCCGGGTCGGTGTAGTGCGCGCCGAGCTGGCTGCGTTTGGCCGGGTCAAGCCCGCGCTCAAACAGGGTGCCGAAGATGGAGACGTCGATGGCGCTCCAGTCGAGCTCGGCGGCGCGGCGCAGTTCGGCCAAGTCTGGCGCGCTGAGCGGGGGCACGGCGATGGTCTGGAACAGGCCGCCGTTGAACCAGGGGATGTCGTCCACGCCATACAGCCCGCCGCTTTGCATGGCGGAAAAGAGCTGCGTGAGGCCTTGGGTGAGCCGCTCGGGCGTGGCGCCCTTGTTGTTCAGCAGCCGCTCGAACAGGTGGCCGGGCAGCAGACCCACGTCTTCGGCAAAAAAGCAGAACAGGCACTGCGTGAGGAAGTGGGCGACTGCGTTGGCGCGGTGCTGCTGGCGGGTTGCATGGACGTCGGGCGCCGCATCGCTGGGTGCGGCATCGGCCGCCGCACGCCCGCGCTGGCGCAGGCTTTCGGCCAGGGCGGCAAAGCTGCGCGCGGCGGCTTCGGTGATGTCGCGGCTGGTCTGGCGGGGCTTGAAGCTTTTGGGCGACAGCCAGATGCGGCGCAGCAGGGCCAGGTTTTCGGGCTGGTCCATCTCGGCAATGCGCACTTCGTGCGTCTCGCTCGGGTGCCCGGTGAACTG
>JBQMQB010000217.1:0-1988 GCA_052172715.1 Giesbergeria sp.
GTGTTCGTCAGCCCGGCGTTTGAACGTATTTTCGGATACCGGCCCGAGGAGGTGGTGGGGCGTCGAATGCTGGACATGGTGCATCCGGAGGATTTGGGAGTCACCAGCAGCCAAGCCGAGAGCGTGATGGATGGCGATTTGCAGTTGCAGTTTGAAAACCGTTACGTGCGCAAGGACGGCGGCATCGCGCACATTCGCTGGACGGCGCGCTGGTTGCCCGAGAGGCACGTGCGGCTGGCGGTGGCGCATGACATCACCGAGCGCAAGGTTCATGAGGGCAAGCAGGCCGCCATCTACGCCATATCCGAGGCGGCGCATGCCGCACAGACCCTTGAATCGCTTTTTCAGCGCATTCACGAAATCATTGGAGGCCTGCTGGTCGCCACCAATTTTTCGGTGCTTTTGCGGGAGGGCGACAGCGAGGCGCTGCGCTGCGCCTACCATGCCAACGGGCACTCCCCTGCGCAGGACACGCCCTCTTTGGAAACGGATGTTCGTAGCGCCCACGTGTTTCGCACGGGCAAGCCGCTCCTGCTGACCCCTGAGGCGAGCCAAGCAGGGCCCGAGCTGAATCTGCTGCAGTTGGCACAGGCATTGCCCACGCCGCTTTACTGGCTAGGGGTGCCGCTGCAGTCCCAAAACGAGGTGATGGGCGTGCTGGTGCTGCAAAGCGATACCGATCAGGGGCAGTACACCGAGAAAGACAAGGAGCTGCTGCAGTTCGTGTCGGCCCAGGTGGCGACCGCTATTGAGCGCAAGCAGATGCAAGAGCGCCTGGAGCATTTGGCGCAGTTCGACGCGCTCACCCAGTTGCCCAACCGCACGCTGTTGCTGGACCGTCTGCAGGGCGCGCTGGCGCGTGCAGACCGCGAGTCTATGCACGTATCGCTGCTGTTTATCGACCTCGATGATTTCAAACAGGTGAACGACACACTGGGCCACGGTATGGGCGACCTGTTGTTGCAACAGGTCGCGCAGCGCCTGTTGGCCTGCGTGCGGGCCTCTGACACGGTGGCGCGTCTTGGCGGGGATGAGTTTGTGGTGCTGCTGGAGCGCGGCCACAACAAGGACCATGCGGGCTCCGTCGCGCAAAAAATTCTGGGCGTCTTCGAGGCGGCGTTTGATCTGCGGGGGCATCCTGTGCACATCCATCCAAGCATTGGCACGGCACTGTGCCCAGAGCATGGCTGCGACGCCCAGCAGTTGCTCAGTCAGGCAGACCGGGCGATGTACCAGTCGAAACAACGCGGCGGCAACCAGGTCCACAGTGCTTTGGCGCAGGGTGTGGGCCAGTCAGAACCAAACTGACGTCCGGCGGCCGATCTCGCGTTGTCGGTAGTGGCAATGCCTCCCGCTCAGTAACTTCGACCCGCCTTGTACATGGCGTGCTGGCGGCGGTTGAGTGGGGTGGCCTCGGCCAGGCGGGCCATGGCGGCACCGGCATGGGCGTGGGTGATGGCCATGCCCAGTGCGTCGGCGGCGTCTGGCCCCGGTAAGCCAGGCAGGTTCAGCAGGCGGCGCACCATCTCTTGCACTTGGTTTTTGGCGGCGCGGCCATGGCCGACTACCGCTTTCTTCATTTGCAGCGCGGTGTACTCGGATACTGGCAAATCGCGCGCCACCAGCGCGGTGAGGCAGGCGCCGCGCGCCTGGCCGAGCAGCAGGGTGGACTGCGGGTTGACGTTGACGAAGACGATTTCAACCGTGGCCACGTCGGGCTGGTAGCGTGCGACCACCTCGCCAATGCCGTCGAACAGCACCTTCAGGCGCCCCGGCAAATCGCCCAGCGCCAACTGCGTCGTGCTTATGGTGCCGCTGGCGACATAGCTGAGGCGCTGGCCGTCCACGTCCACCACGCCAAAGCCGGTGGTTCGCAGGCCGGGGTCGATACCAAGAATACGCATGTGCTATTGATAGAGTAGCTATGGGCGCTTGTGCACTAAGCGTTGCAGGCCTATTTGATGCAACAGATACGCAAGGTTTGGGGC
>JBQMQB010000217.1:2088-4596 GCA_052172715.1 Giesbergeria sp.
CCCTCCATGCTGGAGAAATTGATCTGTACTGCGCCATTCGTTTTGCGCGCTGCTTCTGCAAATTCGCGTGAGATGGGCTTGATGCTGCTGTAGGGCGATGGGACCACCTGGGACACCACCACGCCGGCGCCGTCCTTTCCCAACTCGTCCGCCAGGGCTTGGGTACCGACAAAAGACACGTTGTAGAAACCACCGCCGTAGCCCGTCTTGCGGGCCGCCATGATGTAGGCCGCGCTGGCTTTGTAGGAGCTGATCTGCACGACGGCTTCAGGAGCGGCGGTGTTGATGGTTGCGACGGCCGTGGCTATATCGACTGAGTTGCGCTCGACCGTGGCGGTGGCGACGGGCTTGAGGTTCAGCGCGGCAAGCGCCAGGGTGACTCCGTCCAGCCCGGCTTTGCCGTAAGCGTCGTTTTGGTAAAACACGGCAATTTTGGTAATGCCCACGTTGTGCAGTTGGCGAACAATCAGAGCGGTTTCGTCGTTGTACGAGGCGCGTACATGGAAGGCGTAGCGGTTCATGGGTGCGCGCAGAGCCATAGCGCCGCTAAACGGCGCAATGAAGGGCACTTTGGCCTTGGTGGCAAGGGGCAGGGCGGCAATGCTGGTCGGCGTGCCGATATAGCCAAACAAGGCCGCCACGTCTTCGTCCAGTAGTTTGCGAGTGTTTTCTGCGCAGCGCGCGGGTTCGTAGCCATCATCGAGCTTGCGAATCTCCACGCTGCGCCCGGCAATACCCCCGGCAGCGTTGAGTTGGTCAAAAAACATTTTGGCGCCCGCGTGAAACTGGATGCCCAGTTGCGCGGAGGGGCCGGTGAAGGCGGCGGACTGGCCCAAAATGATTTTGTCGGATTGGGCGTGCACCGCGGGGAATCCACCCAAGCCAGCTGCAGCTGCAGCAAAAGAAAAGGTACGACGATTGATCATCGTTCGGATTATCCTTTAGGGAGGGCTTTATATGGACGCCTCCCGAATTACAAGTAACTCGTGTGCGCGAGGATTCAAGAGGCAGGGCTGCAGCCTTATATCCGGCCTGTTGCACCGTCACCCGCCGGCGCATGCATTGCCAGCGCCTGCTGGCAGCCCTGCTTACCTTGCTTACGCTGCTGGCCTTCCACAGCGACCACGCCAAAGCCCGTGGTCTGTAGACCTGGGTCGATACCAAGAATACGCATTTGCTATTAAAATAATAGCTGCATTCGCTTATATATAAAGAGCTACGAGCCAATTTCGTGTGAAGTTCTGCGGTGTGCGGGCGGGACAAGGGCCGCCTTCTGCCGCGGGCCTGAAGATACGGGCGCAGGCAAGCGTGGCGGTGCGAGCGGTCGGTGTGCTGCGCTGTTAGCATGACAGCCCGAAAACTACCCGTCGCCTGACGCGGCACAGTGTCGTGAGAATCTCTCCCCTCAACCGATTGCGTTCGCTCCTGCGCCGCTGGTACGCGCTGGTGCGCGGCGAGCTGTGGTTTCCCCATGTGCCTTTGGCCATCGCCCTGGCGGGCGGCGGCGTTCTGCTGCTGCACCTCGATTTTGGGGGCCATTGGGAGAAATACGCCGATGCCTTGCTGCACGGGCGTTTTGATCTTCCGGCCAGCTTGCTGCCGCCCCTGCTGATTGGCGGCGGCATGCTCATCATGGCGGGCGGCCTGCTGCTGCGCTCGCGCCTGGCGTGGACCATGGCAACGCTGCTTGCCATCACCGGCGCCGTCAGCTTGTTGTTTGGACCGCACCTTCAGTCGCACCTGCTGCTGGTTTATTTCGTTCTCGTTCTCGTCGGTCTGTCGGTGGCCTGGCGCCAGTTCGACCGCAGCAGTGTGGCGGCGAGCACCTTGTTTGCCGTCACTTCAGTGGTGATGCTGATGATGTACGCCACCTTTGGTGCGTACTACCTGGGCAATGAGTTCAAGCCTGAGGTCGCCGACTTGGTGACCGCGTTCTACTACGCGTTGGTCACCATGAGTACCGTGGGCTATGGCGACATCACGCCGCAGACGCCCGAGGCCAAGCTGTTCACCGTCTCCATCATCATTCTGGGTGTGGCGGTGTTTGCCACCTCGCTGACGGCGGTCATCGCGCCCATGGTCAGCAACAGCCTGCAGAAAATCGTCAATCGCAAGGGGCCACGTATGAAGCGGGAAAATCATTTTGTTGTCATCGGCAACGGCTCGTTGGCTATCAACACAGCGCGCGAGCTGGCGCGGCGCGGCCACCCGGTGACGCGTTTGTTGCGCACCGCGCCGGATGCTGTGGATCTGCGCGAGGGTGAGATGGACCTGGTCATCGGCGACCCCAACAGCACCGAGGTGCTCAAGGAATCTGGCGCGCACCGTGCGCAGGCGGTGCTGGCGATGATGGTGGACGACTCTGAAAACGCCTTTGTCATCCTTGCCGTGAAAGAGCTTGGCGGCAAGGCGCGCACTGTGGTCGCTGTAAACGACGCTGCGCACCTGAGCCGCGTCAAACTGGCCCAGCCCGATGTGGTGATCTCGCCCCAGGTGCTGGGTGGTGAG
>JBQMQB010000218.1:0-4578 GCA_052172715.1 Giesbergeria sp.
GGCACCGACGTGCTGCCCGGCGACACCATTCCCGCGATGTTCTGGAACGCGGTGGCCGCGCGCGGGCCCAACGTGTGGCTGCGCCAGAAGGAACTCGGCATCTGGAAGAGCTGGACATGGAACCAGACCGCTGAGGCGGTACGCGAGATTGCCGGTGGCTTGATGGCGCTTGGCTTGGCACCGGGCGAATGCACCTCCATCCTGTCCAACACCAACATTGAATGGGTGTTGGCCGATTTGGCGTCCCTGTGCTGCGGCGGCGTCTCCAACGGCATCTACCCCACCGACGCGGCGACGCAGGTGCAGTACCTGTGCGAAGACTCCGCCACGCGTGTGCTGTTTGTCGAAGACGACGAGCAACTCGACAAGGCGCTGGAGGTTCGTGCGCAGCTGCCTCTACTACAGAAAATTGTGGTGTTCGACATGGAAGGCCTGCGCGGCCTGCACGACGAAGGCGTGATTGGCCTGCCCGCGCTGCGCACTCTGGGGCGCGAGTACCTGCAGCAGCACCCGGGCGAGCTGGAGCGCCGCTCGCAGGCTTGCAAACCCCAAGACTTGGCCATCCTCGTCTACACCTCGGGCACCACCGGAAAACCAAAAGGCGCCATGCACACGCACGGCGGCATCACCTACACCCTGCGCGGCTACAACACCTTGATTGCCCGCAGCGAGAGCGACGAAGCCATGTGCTTCCTGCCCCTGTGCCACATTGCCGAGCGCATGGGCGGCGAATACTATTCCCTCTACACCGGGGCCAAGCTCAACTTCGTCGAGAACCCCGACACCGTGCCCGAGAACGTGCGCGAGATTGCACCCACTGTGTTTACTGCGGTGCCCCGTGTCTGGGAAAAGTTCTATTCCGGCGTGATGATTTCGCTGAAGGAATCAACCCGGTTGCAACAAGCGGCCTACGCCTGGGCGATTGGCGTAGGTACGCGCATTGCAGAATTGGTGCTGGCTGAGAAGCCTGTGCCCAGCGGGCTCAAGCTGCGCTTTTACCTGGCACGCTGGCTGGTGCTGGACAACGTGCGCAAGCTCATTGGCATCCACAAGTCGCGGTTTCTCGTAACCGGCGCGGCGCCAATCTCGCCCGAACTCGTCAAGTGGTACCTGGCGCTCGGCGTGCCTATGCTGGAGGTGTGGGGAATGACGGAAACTTGCGGCGCGGCCACTGGTGTGCCGGCGAGCCGCATGAAGCCTGGCTCCATCGGCCCGGCCGCGCAATTCAACGAAGTGCGCATTGCCCAAGGCACGGGCGAAATTCTGGTGCGCGGCCGCAATGTGTTCAAGGGCTACCTGAACCAGCCTGAAAAAACGGCCGAAGCCATCGACGCCGAGGGTTGGCTGCACACCGGCGACGTGGGCACGGTGGATGCCGACGGTTACCTGCGAATTACCGACCGCATGAAGGACATCATCATCACCGCGGGCGGCAAGAACGTGACACCTAGCGAGCTGGAGAACGACCTCAAGTTCAGCCCCTACATCACCGACGCGGTGGTCATTGGCGACAAGCGCCCTTACCTTACCGTCATCGTGATGATCGACCAGGAAAACGTCGAGAAGTACGCGCAGGACCACGATGTGCCGTTCTCCAACTACGCCAGCCTGACGCGCACGACCGAGGTGCAGGCATTGGTTCAGGCCGAACTCGAACGCGTAAACGCCAAGTTCGCCCGCGTCGAGCAAATCAAGAAGTTCTTCCTGCTCGACACGCAGTTGACCGCTGAAGATGAGGAGCTCACCCCCACCATGAAACTCAAGCGCAAGCTGGTCGAAAAGAAGTACGCGCCGCAGATCGAGGCCATGTACCGATGATCGCAATTTCCCCAGAGAAATGGCCTGTGCCCTAAAAGTTGCCTAGATTTATCACTACCCACTAGAGGAGACAAAGCCATGAAACTTCACCACTTCGCAGCCTTGGCGTTCGCGCTGAGCACTACGGGTGCGGCGCTGGCCCAGGCGCAACAAGGGGTCACCAATGACACCATCACGCTGGGCACCATCCAGGATTTTTCGGGCCCGCTCGCAGGCTGGGGCAAGGAAGTGCGTCAAGGCATGATGTTGCGGGTCGACGAGGCCAACGAGCAAGGCGGCGTGAACGGCCGCAAACTCGTACTCAAATTGGAAGATTCTGGCTACGACCCAAAGCGCGCCGTGCTCGCCGCACAGAAGCTGGTCAACCAAGACAAGATTTTCATGATGGTGGGCCATATTGGCACGGCGCAGAACATGGCCGCCATGCCAGTGCAGTTCGCCAAGAACATCATCAACTTCTTTCCTTTGACAGCGGCGCGTGAAATGTACGAGCCGTTCAATCGGCTGAAATATGCGTATGCCTCCCCTTATTACGACCAGATCCGCATGGTGTTGCCAAAGCTGGCCAAAGAAAAGAACGCCAAGAAAATTTGCATCATCTACCAAGACGATGAGTTCGGGCTCGAGGTGATGCGTGGTGGTGAGACTGCACTTAAGGCGATGGGGATGGAGTACACCGAGAAGACATCCTTCAAGCGCGGCTCCACCGATTTCTCTTCACAGGTCGCCAAGATGAAGGCGGCCAATTGCGATTTGGTGGTCCTTGGCACGATCATCCGCGAGACAATCGGCACCATTGGAGAGTCGCGCAAGACGGGCTTCAATCCGGTCTTCCTGGGCTCCCAAGCCGCCTACACCGACCTGATCCACAAGCTGGGCGGCAAGGCCATGGATGGGCTCTACGCCACCATGGCGATGCAAAACCCCTACCTCGACGATGAGTCACAACCCATCCGCTTCTGGGCCAACAAGTACAAGACAAAGTACAACGATGCTCCAGGGGTGTTCGCGGTCTATGGCTACTCGATCATCGACGCGTTCATCCGCGCGGCAGAAAAAGCTGGAAAGAACCTCACTACCGACAGCTTCATCAAAGCCATGGACACCATGGTGATGCCACCCGACATATTCGGTAGCGCCGAATACACCTACGGCCCGCAGAAGCGCCTGGGCAGCGACCTCTCGCGCCTCTCGCAAATTCAGGATGGAAAGTGGAAGGTCGTCTCCGACTACATCAAACCCTGAGCGCCCTCAGCCCACTGGAAAAGCCGCCCAATGGGGCAATGGGCGGCTTTTTTTCGATCTTCGGAAATCCAGGCATTCGATTGCATCTGCCACCGCAGCGGGGCAATACCGCCATGACCAACCAGCGACACGTTAACAAGTGCCTGACGCCTTGGCGTCGCCTCCTTAGGGAAACTTCCCATGCCGTAACAGCCCCCCCGTTCTATAAGTGCTGACTCAAGGAGCCGAACCATGAAACTTCACTACTTCGCAGCCCTCGCAATCGCGCTGGGAACCACTGGCGCCGCACTGGCGCAGGCCCAGCAGGGGGTCACCAAGGACACTATTACGCTGGGTTCCATTCAGGATTTGTCGGGCCCGCTGGCTGGCTTTGGCAAGCAAGTGCGCCTGGGCATGATGCTGCGAGTGGACGAGGCCAACGAGCAGGGCGGCGTGAACGGCCGCAAGCTTGAGCTGAAAGTCGAAGACTCGGGCTACGACCCCAAGCGCGCCGTACTGGCTGCGCAAAAGCTCGTAAACCAGGACAAGATTTTCATGATGGTCGGCCACATTGGCACGGCGCAGAACATGGCCGCTATGCCGGTACAGTTTGCCAAGAACGTCATCAACTTCTTCCCGGTGACGGCAGCGCGTGAAATGTACGAGCCCTTCAACCGGCTCAAGTACGCCTTTGCCGCGACCTACTACGACCAGATTCGCCTCGCGCTGCCCAAGCTCGTAAAGGAAAAGAACGCGAAGAAGGTCTGCACGATTTACCAAGATGACGAATTTGGTCTTGAAGTCGAGCGCGGCGGCGAAGCCGCCCTCAAAACCATGGGCATGGAATACGCCGAGAAGACCTCTTTCAAGCGCGGGGCCACCGACTTCTCGTCGCAAGTTGCCAAGATGAAAGCCGCTGGCTGCGACTTCGTCGTGCTCGGCACCATCATCCGCGAGACCATCGGTGCGATTGGTGAGTCGCGCAAAACCGGCTTCAACCCGACCTTCCTTGGCTCCAGCGCCGCCTACACCGACCTCATTCACAAGCTGGGCGGCAAGGCAATGGACGGACTCTACGCCACCATGACGGTGCAAAACCCCTACCTGGACGAGACTTCGCAGCCCATCCGCTTCTGGGCCACCAAGTACAAGACCAAGTTCAATGAAGACCCCGCAGTGTTCTCTGTGTATGGCTACCTGATCATCGATGCGTTCATCCGTGCGGCGCAAAAGGCCGGCCCAAACCTGACGACCGACAGCTTCATCAAAGCCATGGACACCATGGTCATTCCGCCGGACATTTTCGGCAGTGCCGAGGGAACCTTCGGTCCACAAAAGCGCTTGGGCAGCAACCTCTCGCGCATCTCGCAGATCCAGGACGGCAAATGGAAGGTCGTCTCCGACTACGTGCAGCCCTGAACGACTGCGCTTGACCAACAGCCGCCCCACCCAGGGCGGCTTTTTTTTGTGCGGACGTAAACGCCGAGTGTTTGGACATACCCCGCAACCACGCCAATCGCGTCACTATGAACCGCC
>JBQMQB010000219.1:0-4557 GCA_052172715.1 Giesbergeria sp.
CCGGAAAAACCGCACATGGGAAAGCTGGCCGTGCCCTTCATGAACAAAAGCACGGTGCTGGATTTAACGAGGTCGTCGATGCGTTTCTGGGTGTCGCTCATGGGGGTTCCAAAAAATAAGATCTGAGGAGGCTGGAGGGATAGGGCGTGATTATTTCACTCTTGGCCACTGCCCGCCCGAGCAACGCCCTATGCCGGCCAGGTCATTGCGGGTTTGTGTGTGCGCAAAGCCTGCGCTGCGCAGCAAATGCTGCACGGTTTCGGCCTGGTCCCAGCCGTGCTCCAGCAGCAGCCAGCCCCCGGGGGAAAGGTGCTGAGGTGCAGCGTCGATGATGCTGCGCAGGTCGCGCAGACCGTCTTCTCCTGCGACCAGCGCACTCAGCGGTTCGTGGCGCAGGGCAGGCAGATGCGGGTCGGCCTCCGCAATGTACGGTGGATTTGAGACGATGAGCTGGTAGCTGCCGTCCACGTGTGCAAACCAGTCGGACAGCGTAAAACCCACGGGCAATCGCAGTCGCTTTGCATTGGCACGGGCCACGTCCAGGGCATCCGCACTGGCGTCTACAGCACACACCTTTGCGTTGGGCCGAGCGTGCGCAATGGCCAGCGCAATGGCTCCGCTGCCGGTCCCCAAGTCCAGCACCCGTGGTGCGGGCTGGTCGGCGAGCAGCTCCAGCGCCCAGTCCACCAAGGTTTCGGTGTCGGGCCGAGGGTCGAGCACGCGCTTGTCGATGTGCAAGTCCAACCCATGAAAAGGCTTGTGGCCGGTTAGGTACGCCACCGGCTCTCCTGCCACGCGGCGTAGGCACAAGTCTGCGAAATGCGTGGCCTGTGCCGGTTCAAGCGCCTCGTCGCCATGGGCAATCAGCCAGGCACGGCCGACGTCTTCACGGCCTAGAAGATGCAGCAGCAGCAGTTGCGCATCGATACGGGCCAACCCATGTGCCTGCGCTGTGCTCAGTGCACTGGCAACAGTGATTGCTATACTAATCATAGCTTGTTGCGCCTACTGAGTAAGCCATAGAGGCCAATTTAACCTACAAATCACAGCGCCCCCACTTCAAACTCTTCCAGCAATTCCGCCTCGCGGGCGTGCTGCAGCGCCTGCAGCACATCGCCAAGATCGCCTTCCATCACATACAGCAATTTGTACAGCGTAAGGTTGATGCGGTGGTCCGTGAGCCGCCCCTGTGGGAAGTTGTAGGTGCGGATGCGGTCGCTGCGGTCGCCGCTGCCGATCAGGCCCTTGCGCTGGGCGGCCTCTTTGGCGGCGCGCTCGCTGCGGTCCTTTTCCTGAATGCGCGCCTGCAGCACCTGCAGCGCCTTGGCCTTGTTGGCGTGTTGGCTGCGGCCGTCCTGGCATTCGGCGACGATGCCGGTGGGCAGGTGCACCACGCGCACGGCCGAATCGGTCTTGTTGATGTGCTGGCCGCCGGCGCCGCTGGCGCGGAAAGTGTCGATGCGCAGGTCCGCCGGGTTGAGTTTGATGGTCTCGCGCTCATCCGGCTCGGGCATCACGGCCACGGTGCAGGCACTGGTGTGGATGCGGCCCTGGGTTTCGGTGGCGGGCACGCGCTGCACGCGGTGGCCGCCGGACTCAAAGCGCAGCTGGCCATAGACCTGTTCGCCTTCGATGCGCAGCACAATTTCCTTGTAGCCACCCAGCTCAGCCGGGCTCTCGCTCACCACCTCTACCCGCCAGCCCACGTTGGTGGCGTAGCGCATGTACATGCGCGTCAGGTCCCCCGCGAACAGCGCCGATTCATCGCCGCCCGCGCCAGCACGGATTTCGACAAAGGCGTTGCGTGCGTCGTCAGGGTCTTTGGGCAGCAGCAGGCGCTGCAACTCGGCTTCCAGCGTGGGCAGCTCGGCCTCGCCTGATGCGATTTCTTCCTGCGCCAGCTCGGCCATATCGGGGTCGTCCAGCATGCCGCGGGCGGTTTCGAGGTCGGCCTCAAGCTGCCGGTAGCGCGCATAGCGACCGGCCACCTGGGTGACCTCGGCGTGCTCGCGCGACAGCAGGCGGTACTGCGCCATATCGGCCATGATGTCTTCGCGAGAGAGCAGAAAGTCGAGCTCCCCCATGCGACGGGCATAGCGTTCTAGCTGGTTCCTGAGAAATGTTTGCATGCGCGTAAAGCTGTTTAGCTACCCGAAAGATAGCTATGAATGTAGGCCGATAGGGCGCTACAAGGGGTTCTTGCTTTGAGAGCGCAAGAACAGGCGCGAGGCGGTGCGCGCAGTGTGGTCGCGCGCTTCTGCGTCACCGGCACGCAGCTCGGCCATGGTGCCGTGGAGCATCTTGCGCGAGAGGCCGCGCGAGAGTGCTTCCAGCACCGCATCCACATCGTCGCCCCGTGCCAGGCGACGGCGGGCCCGCGCCATTTCAATGGCGCGCCATTGGTCGGTCTGGTCGTGGATCTGCCGTATCAGCGGCACCACGCCGTGCTGTGGGTCGCGCTGGTCCAGCCAGTGCATGAAGCTTTGCACACCCGCGTCGATGATGGCCTCGGCCTGCTCGACGGCCGCCTGGCGGCTGGCCTGCGCCGTCTGCACCACGGTAGCGAGGTCGTCCACGGTGTAGAGGTACACGTCCTGCAGTGCTTTTACTTCGGGCTCGATGTCGCGCGGCACGGCCAAGTCGACCATGAACATAGGGCGGTGGCGGCGTTTTTTGAGCGCACGTTCCACTGCGCCCAGGCCGACGATGGGCAACGTGCTGGCGGTGCAGCTGACCACGATGTCGAACTCGTGCAGGCGTTCGGGCAGGTCGGCCAGGCGCATCACCTCGGCGCCAAAGCGGGCCGCCAGGCGCTCGCCGCGTTCCAGCGTGCGGTTGGCGATGGCCATGGACTGTGGGTTGCGCGCGGCAAAGTGGGTAGCGGTGAGCTCGACCATCTCGCCGGCGCCGACAAACAGCACCCGTGTTTTTCCCAAGTCTTCAAAAATCTGGCTTGCAAGGCGCACTGCTGCTGCGGCCATGCTGATGCTGTGCGCGCCAATTTCAGTGGAAGTGCGCACTTCCTTGGCGACGGCGAAGCTGCGCTGGAACAATTGGTTGAGCGTGGTGCCTAGTGCTCCGGCGCTCTCGGCGGCGCGCACAGCATCTTTCATTTGCCCCAGAATTTGCGGCTCGCCCAGCACCATGGAATCGAGCCCGCTGGCCACGCGAAAGGCGTGGCGCGCGGCCGGGCCGTCTTCGAGCACATAGGCGTGGGAGCGCAGCACGTCAGTGCTCACTCCGCCGCTGTGGGCCAACCAGCCTAGTGTGTGGTCCAACGCGCTCTGCTCGCCAGCGCAGTACACCTCGGTGCGGTTGCAGGTGGAAATAATGGCCGATTCGACGCTGCGGTGCGGGTTCGAGGCGCCCAAGGCCTCGCGCAAGCCGCCCAGCGTGGGGGCAATCTGGTCAAGCGCAAACGCAAAACGACCGCGCAGATCGAGCGGCGCGGTGTTGTGGTTGATGCCCAAGGCCCAGACAGACATTCCCGGATTATAAAATCGCTGGCTCTTCAATGCGCATCCGCCTGCGCAAGCAGCCTTGACTTGTGTCATGTCCATGGATTTCGCCTCCGCCATTACCCACTTTTTCAGCTTCTTCCTGCCCGCCTTGTGCCTGCCCTTGTTGCTGTGGCCCATGGCGCGGCTGGCGTTCGGTCGGCCTGCGGGGGCGGCCCGCTGGTGGGTGCAGTGGCTGGTGCAGGCGGCCGTGTGTGCGGCGGTGCTGGTCGTTGGTTTGTGGGTTTTTGGGCGCGACGGCAAGATGCTGACCTATGCCGCGCTGGTGCTGGCGTGTGCCAGCATTCAGTGGGTGCTGGTGAGAGGCTGGCGTTAAGGACGTCCTGCATCCCATCCCGATCCGCACTACACCCACTCGCGTAGAGTGATGCAGGACATCCTTAGGACGTGAATTCGGCCGCCGGGCTGAACAAATCCACCCGGTTGGTGATGATGCCGTCTGTACCCAATGCGAGGAGTGCCTGGGCGGCGTCAGGGTCGTCCACCGTATAGCTCAGCGCGCGCATGCCAAGCTGGTGGGCGCGCGCAACCAGTGCAGCGGTCCACAGCGTGTACTTGCACACCAACGCCGCGCAGCCCAGTTGCTGGGCGGATTCGAGATGCCCCTCCCACAGACTGTCGAGCAGCAAGGCGCGCGGCAACTGCGGTGCGCTCTCGCGTGCGCCGGTGAGCGACTCGGGGCGAAAGGACGAGAGCAGCGGCGGCACACCAGCGCCCGCCCAGAGCTGCGCCGCCTGCGCTGCCACCACGCGGCCGGTTTCCAGTTCCTGGCCTGGTGTGGGTTTGATTTCGATGTTCAGAAAAAAGTGGTTCGCCATGCAGTAGCGAGCTGCCGCCGCCAAGGTGGGCAGCGGCTCGCCGACCCAGGCGCGGCTGTGCCAACTGCCGGCATCGCGCCGGGCGAGGTCGGCAAAATCGACGTCGCCCGCTGTGCCCGTACCGTCGGTGGTGCGCTCCAGAGTGCTGTCGTGCAGCAGAAAGGGCACACCGTCGCGGCTGAGCTTGGCGTCGCACTCAAACATGCGGTAGCCGTACTGGG
>JBQMQB010000220.1:0-4551 GCA_052172715.1 Giesbergeria sp.
TTTCTTTTGCTTGCGGCGATCTGTCCACGAATCCGCTGCGAATTGCCAGGAGGCTTTGTGAGCAAAGCATTCACCCGCGAAACCGATGAGGAGCCACCTGATGCCGTGCTCCCGGTCGCGTCGCTTGGCGCTACCCCCAACTACATCACGCCCGCCGGGTATGCCCGCTTGCGCGATGAACTCCTGCAACTGATGGATGTGGAGCGCCCCCAGGTGGTGGATACGGTCTACTGGGCTGCGAAGAACGGCGATCGATCAGAGAACGGCGACTATATTTATGGCAAGAAACGGCTGCGCGAAATAGACAGGCGTATCCGTTTTCTCACTTCGCGCATCGAAGCGGCGCAGATCGTGGATCCTTCGGTGCATTTTGGCAACGATCAGATCTTTTTTGGCGCTACCGTGTGCTGCACCGATGAGCTCGACGTGGAGACCACCGTCACGATCAGAGGGGTGGACGAAGCCGACACCAGCCTTGGCCAGATCAGCTGGATCTCGCCGATGGCGCGGGCTCTTCTGAAAGCGCGCGTGGGCGATGAGGTTCGCCTGTCCACGCCAGCGGGCATGCGCTGCCTGGAAGTGCTTGCGGTGCATTACCCGCGACCTGATCAGGCGTCTTCATAGTTCGAACTAGCGACTGACAGGACGACCCCGCCCTGAATCAGCCTCAAGTCGCGGGCAGGGCGCGTACCACTCGCAGGACCGAAGGGGTGCGGCGCAGGGTGCGCAAGGCAGACTCCAGATGTGAGGTGTCGCGCACGCCGATCACCAGGCGCAGGTTGACCGTGTCGAGCGCTGCCTCGTCGTCCATGTCGATATGGGCGATGTCTGCCTCGACGCTCGCCAGATCAGCGGCGATGCGCGCCAGCACCCCTTTGCCGTTCTTGACGGTGACTACGATGCCGGTTTCGAACATTCGTGTGGGCTCCTCACTCCAGTCCACAGAAATGAAGCGTTCGCTGTCCTTCGACTGAAGGCGTTTGGCAACCGCACAGGTTGCCGCATGCACCACCAAGCCTTCGCCTCGCCCCAGATAGCCGACTATCTCGTCCCCAGGAACGGGGCGGCAGCAGGGGGCGTACTTGACGGAAGCGTTCTCGCTGCCGTCAAGGGAGATACCCCCTTGGGAGATGCGTTCGTGCGATGAGTAACGCTCATGCGTGAGTAACAGTGCATTAGGCCGGTAGCCATGCTCCGCCATCAATCCGAGCAGGCGCTTGGCGACGATAGTGGCAATGCGTTTGCCCAGGCCGATATCGGTCATCAGCTCGCTGCGAGAGCGGCTTCCGGTGAAGCGGAGCAACTTGTCCCATAGTGGGTGCATCTCTTCGGTATTTGCCGGCAGATGCTCAAGCCCTTCGGCGCGCAGGGCCTGGGTCAACAATTTTTCGCCCAATGTCTCGGAGTCTGCCTGTGCCAGCGATTTGAGGTGGCTACGAATTTTGGAGCGGGCGCGACCGGTGCGTACAAACCCGAGCCAGGCAGGGTTTGGCGTGGTGGTGGGTGTGGTGATGATCTCCACGATGTCGCCGTTGTGGATTTCTGTGCGCAGCGGTACCTGCTCGTTGTTGATCTTGGCCGCTGCCGTGCGGTTTCCCACATCGCTGTGGATGGCATAGGCGAAATCGATCACGGTGGCGCCGCGCGGTAGCGAGAGAATCTGGCTCTTGGGCGTGAAGACGTAGACCGCGTCAGGGAAAAGATCCACTTTGACATGGTCCCAGAACTCTGCAGCGTCGCGGGTTTCGTTCTGAATGTCCAGAAGCGACTGCAGCCATTTGGTGCCAAGGCGGTCGGCCGCGGCGCCGTCAGCGTCCTGCTCTTTGTAGAGCCAGTGTGCGGCAACGCCAGCTTCGGCGACCACATGCATTTCCTCGGTGCGCATCTGGAACTCGATATTTACTCCCGACGGACCCACCAAGGTCGTATGAAGCGACTGGTAGCCATTGACTTTGGCAATGGCGATATGGTCCTTGAACTTGCCCGGCACGGGTTTGTACATCTGGTGCAGCACACCGAGTGCGGTGTAGCACTCTGTGACGCTATGGACGATCACGCGAAAACCATAGAGATCGGTCACCTGGGCGAAGCTCAGGTGCTTTTGTGTCATCTTCTGGTAGATCGCGTAGAGCGTCTTTTCGCGTCCTGCCAGTCGCGCGGGCAAACCCACGCGCGCAAACGCTGCGTCAACGTCCGTCTGCACCTTTTGCACCAGATCGCGGCGCCGATTGCGGGCTTTGGTGACCGCCTTTGAGAGCGTGGTGTAGCGCCAGGGGTGCAAATATCGGAACGACAGATCCTGCAGCTCACGGTACGTTTGGTTCAGGCCGAGGCGATGGGCAATGGGGGCATAAATTTCCAGCGTTTCCGACGCAATGCGCCCCCACTTGCTGCGCGGCATGTCGGCCAATGTTCGCATGTTGTGGCTGCGGTCTGCCAGCTTGATGAGGATGACGCGCACATCCCGCGCCATGGCCAGCAACATTTTGCGAAACGACTCAGCCTGGTTTTCCTCTCGGGTATCAAATTGCAGCTTGTCGAGTTTGGTAAGACCGTCGACCAGTTCGGCCACACTGGCACCAAAATGCTCTACCAGATCGATTTTGGTGACACCGCAGTCCTCCATGGCGTCGTGCAGCAGAGCCGCCATCAACGCCTGATGGTCCAGTTTCCATTCGGCGCACTGGACCGCAACAGCAATTGGGTGGGTGATATAGGGCTCGCCGCTGCTTCGCAGTTGGCCAAGATGGGCGGTATCGGCAAAACGGTAGGCCTGGCGCACGAGTTCGACTTGCGCGGGTTCCAGGTAGTCGAGCCTGTCCGTCAACGCAGCAAAGCTTGCCGCGGCTGCATTGGCTGCGGCGGCGGCATTGCTGATGTCCTGGGTGCGCTCTGGCGCGTGCCCCTCGCTAGTAGGGGCCTGATTCGACTCCGCGTTCATACCTCAAATGTAGCGCGGCACGAAGAGACGTCCCGGACAAATGAAAAAAGGCACCGCATTGCGGTGCCTTTTGGGTAGAGAGGCGTCCGATGGATCAGCCGGGAACCTTTTTGAGCATCTCGATACCCACCTTGCCGGCAGCAATTTCGCGCAGTGCGGTGACGCCAGGTTTGTTGCGGCTCTCGATGCGCGGCGTGTGGCCTTGGCTGAGCATGCGTGCGCGGTAGGTCGCTGCGAGCACGAGCTGAAAGCGGTTGGGAATCTGCTCGAGGCAGTCTTCGACGGTGATGCGGGCCATGAATTCTCCGGGTGGGTCAAGCGACGTTCAGCGATTCGAACGTCTCTGAGCGAGCGCGGCGTTGCGCTGCGTACTTGAGTCGCTGGGCGTGTGCAATGGCCTTGAGGTCAAAAAGCGCGCGCTCAAATAACTCGTTGATTATAACGAAGTCGAATTTGTGTGCTTGCGCCATTTCCGTGGCGGCATTTGTGAGTCGCTTTTCAATGACTTCGGGCGAATCCTCGCCGCGCCGCTCAAGGCGGGATCGCAGTTCAGCCCAGCTGGGCGGGAGGATGAAGATGAGCACCGCGTTGGCAAACGCTTGCTTGATTTGCAAGGCACCTTGGAAATCAATCTCCAGGATGATGTCGTTGCCCTGGGCGATGCGCTCTTCAATGGAATTTTTCGAGGTGCCGTAGCGATTGCCGTGTACCAGCGCCCACTCTACAAAGGCATTGCTGGCCACCATGGCGTCGAATTCGGACTCCGAGGTGAAGAAGTATTCCCGGCCATGCTTCTCCTGCCCGCGCGGCGCGCGGGTGGTGTGTGATATCGACGGGTGCACATAGGTGTCAAGTTCCAACAGTGCCTTGACGAGGCTGGATTTGCCGGTGCCGCTGGGCGCGGCGACAACGAACAAATTGCCAGGGTATTCCTTGGAGATGGTCATGGTCGAGTCAAATCAGACAGGGAAAATTTGTTTTGCATTGGCTTATTCAAGGTTTTGCACCTGTTCGCGCATCTGCTCTATCAGGACCTTCATGTCCACGCTGATGCGTGTGAGTTCAAGTGCAGACGACTTGGAGCCTAGGGTGTTGGCTTCGCGGTGCAATTCTTGAATCAAAAAATCCAGGCGCTTGCCCACTTCGCCACCCTTGGACAGCAGGCGCTCGATTTCGGTGGTGTGCGATTCCAGGCGGGTCACTTCTTCGGCGACATCAATGCGGATGGCGAAAGCTGTGGCTTCCGACAGGGCGCGGTCCTGTGCTGCCTCGGGGGTGGCGCTGCCCTCGGCCAGGCCCATGGCTTCGCGCCAGCGGTCCATGAACCGTTGGCGCTGCTGCTCTACCAATTGCGGCACCAAAGGACCGGCCTGGTCCGTCAATCCACGCAACAATTTGAGGTGGCCGCGCAGCATGGTGACAAGCCGCGCGCCTTCCTGGGCGCGTGCGGCCAGGAGAGCGGCGAGCACTGTTTCGGCCAACTCGGTCACTGTATCGGCGGGGGTGTCGGCCGATGGCGATGCGGTGCCGCAAAGCCGCAGGACTTCCGCGACGGACAGCGGCGCTGCGTCGGGCAGCCAGGATTGCACGGTGTCTTGCATCGAGGAGAG
>JBQMQB010000221.1:0-4519 GCA_052172715.1 Giesbergeria sp.
GTGCGCGCAATATCAGAGCCCTGCTCGCCCACGGGCGTAACGCAGCCGAGCACCAAATCGTCCACCAGCGCGGTGTCAAGCTGGCTGCGTTGCTGCAGGGCCTGCAACAGCGTGCGCAGCAGCCAGATAGGCGTGGCCTGGTGCAGGCTGCCGTCCTTCTTGCCCTTGCCGCGCGGTGTACGCACGGCGTCGAAAATATAGGCTTCGGTCATGGAAGCTCCTTCAGTGGTTAAAGTGTTTTTGGTCTGGAATCACAGAAAGCGCGAAGCCAGTTCCTTCATGATTTCGTTGGTGCCGCCATAGATGCGCTGGACGCGGGCATCGGCATACAGACGGGCAATCGGGTATTCCTTCATGTAGCCGTAGCCGCCGAAGAGTTGCAGGCACTCGTCAATCAGCTTGCACTGGTTGTCAGTGATCCAGTACTTGATGAGCGCGGCGCGCTCCACGCCCAGCTCACCCTTGAGGTGCGCCACCGTGGCCGCATCCACCAGGGCGTTCGACGCCATCAACAGCGCTTGGCATTCAGCCAGCTTGAAGCGCGTATTCTGAAACGCAAAGATAGGTTTACCAAAGGCCTTGCGCTCCTTGGTGTAGGTCAGGGTTTCCTTCATGGCCAGCTCCATGGCGGCAATGCCGGCCACTGCCACGATCAGGCGCTCTTGCGGCAACTCCTGCATGAGCTGCACAAAACCCTGACCCTCATGCCCACCCAGCAGGTTGGCGGCCGGAACCACCACATCGTCAAAGAACAACTCGGACGTGTCCTGCGCGTCCATCCCCAGCTTGTCGAGGTTGCGGCCGCGCCGGAAACCCTGCACCTGGTCGGTCTCAACCACCATCAGCGACATGCCCTGGGCGCCCTGATCCTTGTTGGTCTTGCAGACCACGATGACCAAGTTGGCGAGTTGCCCGTTGGTGATAAAGGTCTTACTGCCGTTGATGCGGTAGCTGTCGCCCTGCCTCGTGGCCGTGGTGAGCACGCCTTGCAGATCTGATCCCGTGCCCGGCTCGGTCATGGCAATGGCGGCAATTAGCTCGCCCGTCGCCATACGCGGCAGCCAACGCTTTTTCTGCGCTTCGGTGCCGTGGCGCAGGATGTAGGGCGCCGCGATGCCCGAATGCAGCGAGCCGCCAAATCCCGAAATATTGGCCGAACCCTGCGCCAGAATCAGCGCCGCCTCGTGGCCAAAATCACCCCCGCCGCCGCCGTATTCCTCGGGTATCGAGGCACACAGAAAACCATTGGCACCCGCCTGCTCCCAGGCCTCACGGTCAACCATGCCTGCCTTGCGCCAAGCTTCATCCTTGGGTGCCCATTGCTCCTTGAAAAAACGGCTCGCCGAGTCAAACAGCATCTGGTGCTCTTCGGTCATCCAGGCAGGTGCAAAATTTTGAATAGCCACGGGTTCAAATCCTCAGGTAATGCGAACAAAAGAACTTGTATCGGTGCGTCGAATCGTTGAAACAGTAACCTTAATTACCGAAGCAGATCTACCGATACACAGCGGCCTGCAGGCTCTTGCATGTGCGGTCAACTCCTATCCTCCAGGGAATCTCAGGGTGACGCAACAGTCCGCATCTTGACCAAACGGGCCAAGGATGACAAGTTGACGCAGTTTTCTTTTACTGCCAAAACTCATTTGGTAATATCAATTTCCATGACAGCCCGCACCTTTTCTCCAGCACCCGACCCGAAGCCGACCCAAACAGGCGCCACGCTCCACCGCAGCGCCCTGCTTTCGCAGATGCGCAGCGACACCCAGGCGCGGATCGAAAAGGCGGTTCTGGCGCTTTTTTCCAGCCGCGATTTCCATGAAGTAGGTCTAATCGACGTGGCGCGCGCCGCCAATGTCTCGCTACAGACCATCTACAAGTACTTCGGCAGCAAAGAAGTGCTGGTCTACACCATGCTCGACGTGATGCTGGGCCGCCTGGCCGACCGCATGATCGACCACCTGCAGGGCATCGCCGACGCGCGTGAGCGCCTGCGCAAAACCTGCTGGGTCACGCTGGACTACATGGACAAGCACCCGGCCGTGATGCTGCTAATGTTCACGGCTGTGCCGGTGTCACGCCACAAAAACATTGGCATCTACGAAAGCCCGGAACTGATGGGCGCTTTTTTGGGTGTCTTGAAGGACGGGCAGGCGCGCGGTGTGCTCAACAGCCAGGTGTCGTCCAAGGTGCTGCTGGACGTCTTCATGGGCATCATCGGGCGCGTGGTGCTGATGCACATCGTGCGCGGCGAAAAGCAGCCGCTCACCGACCAGTTCGACGAGCTGTTCAACATCCTTTGGCGGGCGATGTCGGCGGAGTGAACCGACGTGGAGCAGACAAGAGTCGACGGGTGCGGTGATGCGGTGCATCCGCGCTGGTTACAGCTTCATCCGTTCAATGTACGACGGGTAGCTGTAACTGCGGTTTTTCTTCTGCCCTGTCAGTTCAATCACGATGCCCAGCCCCGCCAACATTTGCACTGCCGCGTTGGCGGTCGGGAAACTTGTGTCCAGCCTCTGGCGCACCCGCTCTACGGTAAAGCGCGGCATTATGGGCAGCATCTCAAACAAGCGGTAGCTGGCAGGCCCGGCTTTGGGTGCCTCCAGCAGGCGCCTGCGGTCGGCGGCTACCAGGCTGGCAATGCTCACAATACCGCGCTCGGCTTCGGTGGCGGCCACTTCCACGCCCTGCAGAAAAAACGCGATCCACCCCTCCCAGTCGCCGTGCGTGCGGATGCTGGAGAGGTGGCGGTAATAGTCCACTTGGTGTTGCTTCAAGTAGCCGCTCAGGTACATCAGCGGCTCGGGCAATAAGCCCCAGTGCTCCAGTAACGCCGCCATCAGCAAGCGACCAATGCGGCCGTTACCATCTAAAAACGGGTGAACGGTTTCAAACTGCGCATGCACCAGCGCCGTTTTCACCAAGGGAGGCAAACCAGGGTGTGGCGCGTGGATGAACCGCTCCACATCGCCCAACAATGCCGCCACATGCTCTGGCGGTGGTGGCACAAACACCGCATTGCCAGGCCGGGTGCCGCCAATCCAGTTTTGCGAGCGCCGCAACTCACCAGGCTGCTTTCCCGTGCCTCGTACGCCATCCAGCAGCAGACGGTGGGCATCGCGCAGCAGCCGCACGCTGAGGGGTAGGCCCGCCGGGTCACGCAGGTTGTGCTGCACCAGACAAAAGGCGCGTAGGTAGTTGGTCACCTCTTCCACGTCATCGCTGTTGCCAACTGCCAAACCCGCCTCGTCGTCAAACAAGTCGGTCAGCGTGGCCTGCGTGCCTTCCATCTGCGACGTGAGCAGCGCTTCTTTGCGTCTGGCGCTGTACAGCAGCCAGTCCACCGACGGCACCAGCCCCGCGACTCCTGCCAGACGGGCCAGCGCGATCTCGGCGGCGCGGTTGGCTGCCGCAAACGCGTCAACAGCCAGCGGCGGCTCGCTGGGAGGCAAGGGGCGCTGCGCCGAATCCGCTCAGCAAGTGCAGGTTTTGTTCCGTTGAAGGAAACCTGTCGAACCATGCAGGCCGTATAGGCTAAAGCACTGGGTTCGTTCACGAACGACCTAAGCACCAGCAAGAAAAAAGGGCCTACAGTTCCCTGTAGACCCTTGATTTCATTTGATATTTCTGGTGGGCGATGCAAGTTTCGAACTTGCGACCCCTGCAGTGTGAATGCAGTGCTCTACCCCTGAGCTAATCGCCCTATGTCGCTGTGTGCAACAGCCCGCTATTATGGCACAGGTTTTACGTGGTCTCGGGCATCCGCCACACTGTTTTTTCCTTGCTGGCCTTGTCGATTTCTGTCAGCACCACCTCGTGGGCGGCCATCTCGGCGTCGCTGGCCACGAGCGTGCGCAAACTCAGCGAGCGCAGATCAAAGCTCACCACGCCGTTGGTCTCATTGGAGGTGGTGCTCTCTTCCACGATGAGCAAGGCTTCCTGCCCGCGCGTGAGGTTGATGTAGACGTCGGCCAACAGTTCGGCGTCGAGCAAGGCGCCGTGCAGGGTGCGGCTTGAGTTGTCCACGCCTAGGCGGTCGCACAGAGCGTCTAGCGAATTGCGTTTGCCGGGGTAGAGCTCCTTGGCCATGGCCAGCGTGTCGGTCACGCATTCGACGTGGTCGGCAAACGGCGGCAGGCCCGCGAGTTCGAGTTCCTTGTTAAGAAAACTGACGTCAAACGCGGCGTTGTGGATGATGACTTCGGCCCCGCGCACGTAGTCGAGAAACTCCGCCGCAATGGCGCTAAACCGGGGTTTATCGCGCAGAAACTCATTGCTGATGCCGTGCACCTTGAGGGCATCCTCATGGCTGTCGCGGCCGGGGTTGAGGTAGTAGTGGCTGTTGTTCCCGGTGAGCTTGCGGTTGAGCAGCTCCACGCAGCCGATCTCGATGATGCGGTCGCCAGCACCAGCCGAGAGGCCGGTGGTTTCGGTGTCGAGAATGATTTGTCGGCTCATCTCAATGGTTTTCCTTGGCGTGGTTGATGGAGTACTTGGGTATCTCCACCGTCACATCGCT